>NZ_JAPZSR010000333.1:0-30275 GCF_027531875.1 Microcystis sp. LE19-84.1B
GATTAACCTTTTCTTTCTTCTGGTGTCCCCTAGGTCTGCATACTGTAATTCTTGGGCTGCCCATTTCTCCATTTTTTTGCTTACCTCCACCTTGATTCCTTCTTTCAAAACTATACCTATCAATCGTTTCCCCTTTTTTTAAGTTTTTTCTCTTTTTGTTAAGAAAGATCTGACTAATGGACAGCGCTAAAAACGAGGGTCTTCACCCCGACATCTGTGATAAAGCCGCTGCACCTTGTCATAAAAACGCTTGCGGACTTTTTCCGGGGAGATCAGCAGGCAATCTTCCCCGTAGGGGAGAATCTCGCGGAAAAACCAGAAGCTACTCGTTACCTGTCGGGTAATCTGCCGGACGGGGGGATCGATCGAGATCAATTCGTTGGCGATATCGATAGCGGTTTTGGTCTGGTACGATCGAGCTAATCCATCGAACAGGTGAAACTCGGCGGACACACTATCAAGCTGATTGCGCCACTTTCCCCTAGGGATCGGGGTAATTAAGGAATCGTTGGGGATTCGATCGATCCGTAAACTCCAATTGTGGTGTAGTTCAGAAATATCTTGATTTCCCTCGGTTTCCTCGCACCAACAATCGAGATATAACCGATCCTCGTGACGATTGATAGCGGCATGGTAAAGATGAAATTCCCAGATTCGATCGCCGGCATCCTGATAGGATAACTGAAACGGTTGTTGTCGGAGAATGCAGCGATCGAGTTCCAGTCGCCATGGTGGGGGAGGATTATCGAGGTGGCGTTCTAGCTCTTTCCGTAAGGGGTCTGACAGTTCGCTCCGTTCTAATAGTAGTTTAGTTAGTTCTAGGGCGATGGGGATTTGTCCGGCATCAATGAGAGAATCGATCGCCTGTTGGAGCATCTGCAAGCGATCGGGCTTCCAGTCGTGATTAGGAGCGATTTTAAGCTTATTACGGGCAATTTCCTTGATTAACTTCGATATATTCGGTTTATCTCCCCACAATAGCCCAAATTCACTGGCAAGGATTTCTAGGGCCTGTTTTTCTTTTTCACTGACCGATAAAGTGATCGATTGTCCTATCCGGCTCATAGTTTATAAATATACGGACAATTTTTCTGTTAAGGTACTTTTCTATCCCTATTATCGTGGGTACTATGGAAGATAGCAAGGAGTTACGGACAGAAATTTATGGTAAATTATCAAGTAACACTCAAGCCGGTCTATTCCTGTCCCGCGGACGAGATACCGGAGGGGATCAAGGTTCCGCAAGGATGGCGGTTATCGTGGCATCAGGTGGAGACGTGGAAAGCACTCAATGATCCCGAGATCGATGTGATTTTCAATACGGCGATGACGGGGGACGGGAAAAGTCTAGCGGCCTACCTGCGAACTTTGCAAGGATATTTCCCGATTATGGGACTCTACCCAACCAACGAACTGGCGCGGGATCAGCGGGGTCAGATCGAGGCATATATTCAACGATTTCAACCAACGGATCAACCCCGGGTCAATCTTTTAACCGGGCCCGAGTTGGAATTGTACGCCGAACGGGATGGGAAAACGAAAGCGATCGCTCTAGAGACTCGATCGAAACAGTCGGAAATTCTCTTAACGAACCCCGATATTTTCCATTATCTCCACCGGGGGGCCTATTTAACCCCCTACGATAATCCCGATCAGCTATGGAACCGGATCGATAAACATTTCGATCTCTTCCTATTCGATGAATTTCACGTTTTCGGCACGCCACAGGTCGCTAGTATTATCAATACAATGCTTCTAATCCGACGGGCCAATCGTGGGAAACGATACCTGTTTCTGTCCGCGACTCCCGACGAGGGTTTACTAAAACGATTGGATAAAGCGGGGTTTCGCTATCGATCGATCGACCCGGTAAGAGAAGGCAAATACTGGTTTCCCGATACCCCAGAAGAGGCCAATTCCCTCGCTCAACGGGGATGGCGACAAGTAACCTCGGAAATCGAGCTATCTTTTATTCCTTTACCGTCGAGTTTTCAAACTTCGGAAAATTGGTTGAAGGAAAATAAAGAGCGAATTTTAGACTATTTTAAGCGATACCCCGGCAGCAAGGGCGCAATTATTCTCAATTCGATCGCTTCGGTTAAACGTCTGCTGCCGATTTTCCGAGAATTATTGGCGACTATCGGTTTAACAGTGGGGGAAAATACAGGCCTTTCGGGAACGCAGGAGAAGTTGGCATCGTTAAATCGCGATCTGGTGATCGGAACGAGTACCATCGATGTGGGGGTGGACTTCAAGATTAATTTCCTCATTTTTGAGTCGTCGGATGCGGGAAATTTTATTCAACGTTTCGGCCGTTTAGGCCGTCACAGCGGCTACGATCGAAAGGGAACGGCGGTAAAATTTGCTAACTTCACCGCGATCGCTCTGGTTCCGAAATTTTTCCTAGAACGGTTATTCGAGAAGAAAGACGCACCGTTACAAGTCGGGGAACGGTATGACCGAATTCAGCTACAGGAGGCCATCAAGAGTAACTACCGTCATATCAATAATTTCGAGGGTTATTACCAACGTTGGGGAGCGGTACAATCATTTCAACTCTGGTGGAATTTAGGGAGTCCGAAGATCAAATCCCAATACGGGGAAAGTCGCCAGAAGTTTCAACAGGAATGCGAGGAGGTTTTCGATACCAGTTTAAAACGGGTCGCCGGTCGGGTGAAAGGATGGGCCGACGAATGGAAGGAGTTATCGGGGAAAAGCGGTAATCCGATTTTCGAGGATGCGTCTAGTTTTCGCGGGTCGAGTCCGTTATTATGCGGGTTATACGATTCGACGGAACCGGAGGAAGGCGATCGCTTTAAAACCTACGATTTACCCAGTATTCTCGGTAATCTAGAGGTGGAGGTGTGGAGAAAAGGCGAGTTTAAGCGCCAGATTGAGGCCACGGAAACACCGATCGCGCGCAGACGTTTTGATTATTGTCTCGCGTTTCTGAATTTAAAGGGGTATCGAGAGGAACGGTTAAACTGGCGCTTTACCTACGACGGCGATTTAGGCGAGATCGCCACCGCGTGGAAAGTACAGGTTTTGACGGGAATCGGTGTTTGGCAACCAGATAATCCTTGGCTCGATCGAATTAGTCGGGAGTTACGGGATCTGGCTCTGGTTAGCTTCGTTCTTGCCTATCCCGTCGCTGCAGTTCGCCAACGCTTACAACTGCCGATGCACTTCGGTATTTATCCGATTAGTGACGAGAGTAGTCTTCATTCTCCCGTGTCTCCCTATTCTATAGCGATCGGTCAATCGGCTTTGTTGTTGGATACTCTCGCTCATCGGTTCAAAGGTAAAGGGGGTGAGGTGTGGATCTGTTGAGTGTGCTTGAGGTCACTAAACAACACTTATCGGGAGATCGATAACCATGAATAATCCTAATGCTCGTTCCCACGAGGAACCGCTAGACTTGATCGCGATCCCTAAAAAACGAACGTATATCAGCAATCTCGACCCAGAAGAGCGCGAATTGCTCGAACTGTACGAACAGGGGGGATAGGTATCCAAGTTGACCCCTGAACGAGTTAAGGAATTGCAGTCTTACGTTGAAGTAACTTGGGAAGAGCGCAAAAGAGACATTAGGCGTGAGGATGAGCTATGAATCCCTAAGTAGGGATTATCGGGACAAAAAAGAAAAGCGCACGCGAATACGACTATAGAACATAGTTTCAATCCCTGATAGGGGTTCGGAATCGACAGTGTGCCTTGTCCCATGGTTACTATAACAGATAGTTTATTTACCGTCTATGTCCTATATTCGTAAGACACTTGACTTTTACTCATTCTCAAAGTATCGTAAAGAAGGTGAAATTCTGATCACTATTTAGAAAAGCGTTCGGGAATACGAGTATAGGACTACTTCCTTGCCCTCCTTACATGATAGCTAAGGACTGGTGGGTATTGTTTATCTGTTCTCAAATCTTAAAAGCGTTTTAAGTGCGATTTAGTGACAGAGTTTCACTTCCAAAATTAACCAAGGAGGATTAATGTCCCTTAAAAATCAACAGCCTCAAGGCAAACAACTTGAGCTACCTTTATTTCAGAATAAGCCTTGCGTTAAGGAGACAAAGAAAACTCGGACTCCAAAGATAACCGTCTCTTCCGATGCTCTCCAAACTAATATTTTACCTTTCATGGACATGAAGAAGAAAGTTCGTAGTCCGAAGGTAAAGGAGGCATTTGAAAAGCTAGAGTGTGATTTCCGAACTATTCAAGGCTTTGCCAAGGCTGAGGTTGTTCAATCATCCGAAGTGCGCTCATATATCAATTGGCTTGGAAAGCTTCTCGTCATTGAATAAAACTTCAACCGTCTGAGATTGACGCAGCGACTAGGGACTTTAACAACGGAAAATAGTTGATGAAGTCCCTTTTTTTAATAAGAGTCAAAAAGAGATGAAGGGGGCAAAGTGTACGGACACTTTTTCTGGGATTTAGTTGCTCTTTGCTTCCTCCGCGTTTGATAATAGACATAGACAGACGCTAGGGACATCGATCGATATATCCATCGAATTCTCACCATTTTTTTTGATAGAGGCTAAATATGAATAGGCTAGTAGAAAAAATTACGGCTATTGTCGAAAAACTACCGAATTTAAAACTATTAATTCTCTTTGGTTCTAGAGCGCGTGGAGAGCATAAACCTGATAGCGATTGGGATTTCGCTGTTTTATACGAGGAAAGAAGTGATCGCAAGGATATTTCGAGTCTGTTGAAAATTTATACACTACTCGAACAAGCTTTAGAGATTCCCGAGGACAAAATTGATGTGGTTGATTTAAAAGAATGTTCGTCGATCCTCGCTCATTATGTCGCACGGGATGGTCAACTTCTATACGAACGGGAAACGGGACTATTCGAGGGATTTAAAGAAAAATTTCTCATGAATCCTGAAGAATCGAAAGCGTTATACCGTCAATTGCGGAATAATCTGGAGATTTCTCTACGAGAAAAAGGAGTGTAAATGCTATTCAAACTCTGATCGCGATAGACGAATTAAACCTCATGAATCAATACCTAGCCGAACTTAGCGAGTACGGTTCGATAACTTTAGAGGATTATCGTACATTGAGAGAACGTCAATTAGCCATAGAAAGGTTAATTCAGCTTATCGTTCAAACTGGCATCGATATCAATTACCAGATTTTAAAATGTTTAGATATCGAGTCTCCAAATAATGCTCGCGACGCATTATTTCAAATCGTAGAACTGGGAATCTTAGAAGAACACCTAGCCGTTCAACTGGCCGAGTCTATTAAATTAAGAAACTTACTCGTACACCTGTACAAGAAAATTGATCCCGATATCGTTCATTCGTCGATCGCTAATATTTTAAGAGATTATCCCCGCTACCAACGCTCGATCGTTCAATATCTAGATTCTTGGGAGGCAGAAAATGGTTAAAAATACGAAAGAATTGAAAATTATTGATACAGTCAATCGAATAACCACGACTGTGGAAAAAATACCGAATTTAAAACTATTAATTCTCTTCGGTTCCAGAGCGTGCGGAGAGCATAAACCTGATAGCGATTGGGATTTGGCAATTTCATACGATGAAACAAACAGACAAACAGGTATTAAGGAAATCAGTAATGATTACTTAACTTCTCTCTCTATCTTGAGTGAATTGTTTGAGATAAACCGTGATTCGATCGATCTGATTGAACTCGATCGCTGTTCTCCATTAATGAAGTATCAAGTCGCACGAGATGGAAAACTTATCTATGAAAAAAATACGGGAGACTTTTTAAAATTTCGTGTACGCGCTTGGAAAGAGTACGCCGATACAGCTAAATTCCGAAAGATTCAAAAAGACAGTATCGATCTTTGGCTCAAACAATGGGGGGTTTAAACGATGGAAAGGGAGATAGTCACCGTTAGAATTCGTTTAATGATCAAATATCTTAATCGATTACGGGGGTTCGAGAGCGTTACTCTATCAGAGTATTTGGACAATTTTGACTATCAACTTATGGTTGAGAGATTGATAGAATTATTGGTAGAGTCATCTTCCGATATTAATAGCTATCTTCTTTTACAATTACATAACGTAACTCCCGCTACCTATTACGATTCTTTTATAGAAGCTGGTAAAAATGGTTTAACTACCAGAGAACTAGCCGGGGAGTTGGCGAAATCATCAGGAATGCGAAATCGTTTAGTGCATCAATACGAGGCGATCGATAATGAACTTGTTTTTAAGGCGATTCCGATCGCTTTATCTCAATTTCCGCTTTATCTCAAACAAATTACCGACTATTTAGACTCTCTAGAGGTGAAAGATGCCTAAAAAACAGAAACCAACAGAAAACACAGAACAGTTAAATCTATTCGATAACACTACAGAAATTGACGATGAAGATCTGGATTTTGAGTTCGAGGATATTGATTTAGAATCTCTTGTTTCCGAAGATTTGGGGATTACTGAATCAGTAAGCGATCGCCGAGTCCAAACCGTTCGCCAACTGCTAACCCTAAAACTCCTACGGGAGGCGATTCGAGCGGAAAACCCCGACGATCGAGTTATGGCAGATTTTGCCGAAATAGTTTTACCCAATTTACTCCGATTAGCGATCGGGGTAACGGCAAAAGGAGGAAATTTCTTCGAGGAAATCGATCGCCGTCGGGAATTAGCGGGAAAAAGCAAAGTTCGACGGGATAATGCCGGCGATCAATCTCTCAATACTCATTTACTTAATGGTTTATTTCCCGCCAATCTCATCGAAAAACGACTAGAAAAACTCAATACTACCGTTCGACGGGTAGTAAAGGAATTCGAGCGCAAGTTGGCGATCGCTGGGTTTATTCTCCACGATTTCGAGAAATTCCGCTACTCGCTTTTTCCCGCGATGCCGGCGAAATATATCGAGATTAACGAGGACTTCGATCGAGATATCCGCAAACTATCACGAGAGGAACATCGAGAGATTTTTCAAGTATTGGTTCCCGAATTAAGATTAGATCGCTTTTTATTTTCCGATCAACCAGAAAAATGGACTGAATATCTTGATGATTTGATATATATCGCTAAAAATGCCCAGCGTCGGAACGATACCGATCGAAATACCTCTGAAGATGGCTTAAATACTCGCTTAAACAATAGCGCTCTCGAAAGTTTAACCGATCTTGCCTGTCTAGCCGATCGCCTCGCATCCATTATTAAACACCCCCACGATGCGGAAAAAGCCCCGTTACAAGACCTTTTATACAACCTCAGCGATGGGGAACTAAAATTCACTTACCACAGCATCGCCGAAAACCGCGGGGTACTGACGAACGTACTGAATAACGCGGTGATGGAAGCGCATCAAGAACTAGACTATCAGCCTTTACTTTACTTGCCTACGGGAGTTGTCTATATCGCCCCCAAAAACGCGCCAGAAGTGTCCCTAGAAACCTTACCGAATCGAGTGGTGGACACCATTAAATCCCTCTGTAGCGGCGAATTACAGCGTAAACAAACAGGATTCGGCCGAGATGGCAAAGGGATGAAATACGCGGATTACTACAGGCAATTTTTCGACGATGCCGGGTTAATGCGCGCTGCCCTCAACGCCACCCTTCGCATCCTCAGTGATAATAAAGCGTCCGTGGCCGGAAGTCGCAGCGAAAACCTGATTAAATTTCAACAACAGGGCGTTTTATCGACGGATTACGATTTTCATTGTCAAGATGATATCCGGATTGATCGCCTAGCGGAATTCGGGGACGTGGTGACGCGGAAAATCTGGGGCGATCGCTTGGAAAAAATCGAACAGGCGCGAAAATTGCAGAAAAACTTACCCGCACCGCCAGATTTAGATTTAATTAGCGAGATCGCGCATTATTGGAATCTAGAAAATTATCTGCCACAAATCCGAGCGATCAAGTGTATTAATGAATCTTTAAAAAAACTCAAACTGAAAGGCAATACGGGAGGGGTTCCCTACGAATGGTATTATCTAGCGGCGCGATACCTGAAACAGCATCCCGGAATCGAGGATATTAGACCCGTTGCAGAGGATTTAATCGCTTTTCTCGCCCCAAAAATCGCCGCCATAGTTGCGGGATATAACTTACCCGATGGTTGGGAGGATTTGCGACAGTGGGTTAATCAAATGGTGCAGTTACCCGGTCGGGAATTGGCCAACTCGATCGAAACCTTCCAGAAAGAATTAAACCACTACAACGCCGCTAAAAAACAAGGTCGCGGCCGTCAACTTCTCTGTTCGATCTCCCATTCTCCCTATAGTGTCAGCGAACAGATGGAATCGGCGGTTCTTTTTACTCCCCAAGTCTATACCAATAAACAAATGCTGGCAGGCTCGAACGCCAAACGAAATATTTCCAGTATTGCGGGAACGGAAATGATGTTGCGTCAGATTCTTATGAATCAAACCCAAGCGGTAGGAAAACGTTTCGAGGACGGCAAATATCGCTATCTGTACTTTTACCCGACCTATTATTTTACTCCCGAAACCAATAGTTTTTTACAAAAAGCCTACGCTAACATCGCTCAAACTCGTTTTGATAGCTCGATAAAGTTGCACTTTGTTGATAAGAATCTGGTCGCTAACTTCGATCGAACCCGTTATCAGAGTGTTGATAGTTTCCTGATCGATGAAAAATTAAGGCAGAAAAAGGAAAGAATTAACGAGGAGGAAGATGGCAAAAAAGACCACACTTTTAAACTATCCTATCCCGAAGATAAACCCTTAACCTTTTATTTCATGGCCCTACCTCCCGGCCACGATCCCACCGATACGGAATCCTGGGTTATGCCAGCATGGTTAGGATTAGCTTTCCCGATGATTCTAGATGTAAAAACGGTGGTTTCTGAGTCTCCTATCCCTCCCTATCGCGACGGTGCGGAATTTGAAGAGACGGTATTTCTCGACAGTGCGCCCCAAGCGATCCGGTCCTTAACCCGATGCGATCGATTCCGTCTCGATCGAGTCTTGAACGCGTGGGAAGATAATGACGGAAAAAAATATTCCGCACCCTTAAATACCCTAACCGCAGCCTATTCTATTCATTTAGACGTAAACTCGAAGCAGGGTAAGACGGTTTATGATCCCAATTGGGGCAAATTAACGGAACTCGCTATCAATTTAGAAACCAGTCCTCTCTATGTTTTTCATTACCTTAAACAGTGGAAACGGGGCAAAGATGCCGATATACCGAGCGCTAATCGAATCGCTCTGTATCTCTACGATTTTTATCCTTGTTTCGATCCCTATGTACAAGCTAACCGAACCAATTTAACTATCGATATGACAGCAGAATCGCCCTTAAATCACCCGAAAAACTTAACCGAATTGTATCGTCAATTCTATCGAGCTAATAAACGATATAATCCGAAAGCAAACGCAGTTTTAAAACCGATCGATGTGGCCGCCGATACGATTCTCAAAGGAGGAATGTATCAGGGAGAAGCCCTAGTTTTGGTAGTAGCGGCGGAAGTGGCCAGCTTAATGAATCGGGTTCATGCTTCTACAGCAGAAGGTCGCTGGATTTTATCCGATCGAGAACAGGAAAGACAAAAAATATTGTCTTTTGCTCGTTATTTTGTGATCGATGTGTTCGAGGGTTCTTTTAAGGGCGATCGAGCGCGTCTAGCTGGCAGACAATTAAACCTCATTCGCGATACCTGCGAATTTCTTTACCGTCTTGAACAGGACAGAGAAAATCAAGAGTTAAAAGCCCAGGGTCAACCTGTGGAAGAAGATTCTGAAAACAATAATTAATTCAAGGAGTACCTACAATGTCTTTACTGAAAACCCTCGATTCTAAATTATTTCATAGCGAGATTCCCTACAAACCGATGGGAAAATACGTTCACTTTTTGACTATTCGAGTCACAGAATCTTATCCTTTATTTCAAACAGATGGAGAGCTAAATAAAGCTCGTGTTCGTGCGGGAATTGATAGCAAAAAAACGATTAGTCGTTTATCGATGTTTAAACGAAAACAGTCAACCCCAGAACGTTTAGTTGGTCGAGAATTACTCAGAAACTACGGATTAATTACCGCCGAAGAATGTGAATATAATGTGGCTTTTGGTATGAATAACCCCGACTGTATTATTTATGGTTTTGCTATCGGTGATTCTGGTTCAGAAAAATCGAAAGTAGTAGTAGATACGGCTTTTTCGATCACACCCTTTGATGAATCCCATGAAAGTTTTACTTTAAACGCTCCCTACGAAAATGGTACTATGGCATCTAAGGGAGAAAATAAAACCAAACCGGGAGAAGTGACTAGCCGAATTAACCAACAGGATCACATCCGTCCCCAGGTGTTTTTCCCTAGTATTGTCACTTTAAAAGATCCGACAGAAGCGGGTTTTCTCTACGTTTTTAATAACATCCTGCGTACCCGTCACTACGGCGCGCAAATTACCCGGACGGGACGGGTGAGAAACGAGCTTATCGGTGTTATTTTTGCCGATGGGGAAATTGTTAGTAATTTGCGCTGGACACAGGCAATATATGATCGCCTTCCCGATGAGGTATTACACTCGATCGATCCCTTAGACGAGGATTTAGTTATGGAAAAAGCCACCGAAGCAATACAAGCATTAATGGCGGAAGAATTTATCGTTCATACCGATTTTATCGGGGAAAATTTTCAACCTTTATTAACCGAGGTGAAAACTCTCACGGGTACGGAAGCAGGAATTTTATCGATCTTGAACCAAGCGGATAAAGAAGCGAAAGACTACGCTAAGAAACATATCGCCGAGAAAAAACCAGCCGCTAAAAAACCGTAAATTTCAGTAGGGTGAGTAATTTCTCACCCTATATCCTCGCAATTTTTAAAGAGTTATGGTACATATTTATTCCTGTCAATTAGAACTGCACGATAGTCTTTATTACGCAACCCGTGAAATCGGCAGACTCTACGAAAGCGAACCCGTAATTCATAATTACGCGCTTTGTTATGCTTTGGGATTGGTAAATAGCGATAGTTATCGTTACTTTTGTTCCGAACAGATTCCACAGTACCAAGAACATTTAAATCCTCTTAACGAAGAGCAAATTTATGTCACTCCCGCACGGGCGATCGCTCATACGGCGGTTCTTAATACTTGGAAATATGCCAATAATAACTATCATGTGGAGATGGAAAAAACCCAGAAAAATATTCCCAGTTTTGGCAGAGCAAAGGAAATCGCTCCCGAAAGTGTTTTTGAATGTTTTATCATTTCCCATCACCCCCTACAGCTTCCTAAATGGATTCGTTTGGGAAAATGGATGAGTAAAGCGGAAGTAAAACTGACAGAACTTTCCCTATCAAAACAAAAAGAGGATTTATTTATCTATCCCTATCCTTTAAATCCTCTCGATGTTATGTTTACCCATGAGGTGATTGGCTACGATGTGATCAATATGCCACCGGTTAGTTTAATCCGTAATGTACGAATGCGCGGGGAATATTACCAAATAAGCGATCATCCCGATCTGAAAATTCCCGCTCGATTGTCCTATCACTTCGGTTGAAAATTGACCATGACTCTTATCTCTTCTAAACCCCTCACTTTACCCGAATTTTTCTTGCTAACCGCTCCCGATGGCGATATTACCGTCCCATCGCACATTTTACCCCGATTCGTACTGTTGACGAAGAGCTAATAAAATTTGTTTGATCCGGTTGCGTAATGGCTCTGGTGTAAGTACAATACAGCGATTCCCGTAGGGTAAAATCTCCCGAATTAACCAAAAAGGACTAGAGACTTTACGGGTTATAATCCTTTTTCCGTTTACCTCTCGGTCGTCAATATCCCTTGTCTTCCTTTCATAGGCCTTCACGAGGTCTTTTTCTAATTGTAATTGTACTTCTATAAAATCGAGACTGTCTCGCCATTGTTCTTCGATCGGAATCAAGCTTTGAATACGAGAGAATTTAAGACAGCGATTGTGAACAAGCTCGGGAAAGTCTCGCTGATCTTCTTCTGGCAGGTCCTCAGTTTCCTCACACCAGATCTCCAGATAGAATTCTTTTTCCCGAAACATGATCTCGGCACAGCGAACGGTAAATTCTAGGGTCTGTCCCTGAGAATTTTTGTACATTACCCGAAAAGCTTGCCGGTCATGGATATAGCGCTCCACTGTGAGCCGCCAATCGCGATCGTACTGACTGACCTGTTCGGAAATCTCCCGACGCTCTTGAGGGGAGAGATTTCCCCTCTCTAAAAGAAAATTAGAAAGAGTCTGGGCCGCCTCGATGTTACCCGATCGCACCAGACGGTTGATCGCTTCCTTGATTGCTTCGACCCGCTTTGCCGAGAGGGTAAAAGGTTCACCGATCTCCAGTTCCCCTTCGGCGATGGCGGCGATCAGACCTGACGGACTAGGACTTTTCCCCCAAAAGATGTTAAAGCGTCGGGCGATCGCTTCTAGCTTGTCCTTCGTGCCAGGAGGAATTGACAGTGTAATTGTTTCTTTTTTGCGATTCACCTGAAAAAAGTACTTGTAATTTTAGAATGTTTGTGCTACAATACCTATATTGTAATGATAAATGAGCGCAAAAAGCTATGGTAAGAGGAAATGAGGGGGATATACCACTGACGATATGGTGTCACCGCCACATCGTTGTGGGGAGTTCAGGCGATCTAAAACGGCAGATATCTGGAGTGAACAAAAGGAGACAGAGTAGTATGGACAACCTCATAGACAAAGATCGCATATTGCCCTGTCTGGCTTCCATCCCTAATAGGGATTCGATGAAAAGGCTAAACAGTAGCCTCACCACTTGTGACGTTTCAATCCCTCTTAGTATCAGGGGTTCAGTGATCGATCATCTTACCATGATCTGCTTAAGAGAATGATTTACTTTTTTGCCTCACACTCGTTACGACGTGAACAGTGAGCTATATTAAAAGAAGCCGTTTTGGGGTCGGCTATCTATACAAAAATTTCTGTACTTGCATTATAGCAAAGCTGACCCCAGATGGATACCCACGTCAATAAAAATACAAGGGAGGTCAGTAATGCCTAATTTTGACGATATTTACCAGCAAATCGAAATTATTCAAGACCAAATCGAGCTTCTTCAGTGCCAAATCAAAGAACTGAGGCAGTCTCCAGTCTTGGATTCTGAAGGCGAAGTCAGAATTTTCGATGATTTAACCTAGAATCCCAGCAATAACGCCTCTAGAGAGCGGAAGTAGGCACTTTTCAGCCTACTTCCTCAAGATAAGAAATCAAGGAAGGACAGCACTATGTCGATTAAACAACTTTCACTTTTCGAGAATGTTCCTCCAGCGCAAGATACAAAAGCGGTTACGACTTCGGAAGAGATTAGCGAACTTGAAATTACTATCTTATTGAGTGCTTTGATCGCAAATGCGATCGCTCAAACCGACTCGACATTGATTTCCGCTTTAGCTGACGATCCAAGAGCGATAGCGATCGCCCGAACCTTCGATCGCCCTAAATTGGTTAGACAGTTACGACTTTCTCAACCTCAAAAAGAAAGCGAGTTCATTAAACCCACGTTTCAAGGGAATCAAGTTTTTTATCGAGAACGAGAGATAGGTAAAATACAGCTTGTGTACAAATCACCGTCACCGGGAGAGCTACAAGCAAAATTAACTCATGAAAGCACGATTGATCGGTTTTTAGAGTTTTTGCAGAAAAAATATCAGATTGTTTCCCTGCATGAAAGTAATTACCATGTGCAGATTTTTATTCCACAAACTCAACAATCACATAACATAGAGAAGCTTTGGATAGAATTTATCACGAAAGTTATTTTTTCTATCTATGGTGATTTTCAATATCAGCTATCAGGATTAAGGCAAAATTTTATCACAATGCTAAAAAGTGTTACATTATCGGGACGAGGTTTTAGCACCCTAGAAATTCCGATCATTACTAGAGATCAAGCCAAGGTGTTAGCGGCTTTGTATTTAGCTATTTTCGAGCAAGTCAACGATCGCCAAGAGAAGCGTGAGACAGAGAGCGTTCAACTTATTGAGAAAATTAAATCTGAAGAACTTAACTCGAAAGATTTAGAGTCCACCGAAAAGAAGCTAAAAAGCAAGCAGGAAATGCAAGCTAAAGAGTTTAAAAAATACAGAGATTATTTTCAGAAAGTTTTGTCTAAATTATTAGATGAGCAACGAGCTATTTATCATGAAAGAAGAAACCTTGATGAGCAGTTAGGAAAAACTGGTTTGTCAAAAGCTCAAGTTAGCAAATTACAGAAGCAAAAGGATAAAATAGAGTCACAAATTATTTTTCAGGAAGATTTGATCGAGGAAAAGCAGAGATTTCTAGAAGAATCGGACGGAAATCCGTTTGAGTTTCTAAACAAACAAAAACAAACCAATCTATTGAAGCCAATTCAGGCGATCGCTAAATCTTTTAACAAAACAGCCACAGAACAAATTAACTCGACTCGTGGCGATATTTTCACTCAATGTATATTAGAGATGTATCGTTTGTTAGAAAATCCAAAACTCGAAACCATTCCAGAACCGCTTTTAACGATTGGCCCAAAAACTTTAGCAGCAAGGACAGCGGGAGACGATGGCAAAGATTTTTGTTACTCTTGCGGAGTAACTTTAGATGCTAAAACTGCGCGGTGGAGGGTCGCTAGATTTATGTTCGAGCGACCGTCTCAACGTCGTCAATCATCCTCCAGTGAAGATAGACCTTTCATTTGCTCTTCTTGTTCTGTATTATCGTTTGCTTCCCCCTTAAAAGTAACGGATGATAGTATTATCTTACGACTTGAATCTCAAGATGATAGAGGTGTAACGAAAGTTAAAATCAAAGACTACTTGCGAATGCTAACCAATAAAGAAGTACATTTATCTTCGGGTTGTTACATTGCCCTAACTTCTGAAAAAACAATCACAGGAGATACCGCTTCAAAAAAACTAGGACAGTTTCAATATGCTTTAGCAAAAGTTGCCTCGATTTTTCCCTTAGAGGTTATTAAAGATTTTAAATTTGTTCTTCAGCTTCAAAGAACAGAAAAAGTTTTAGCAAGCCGTCAATTAATATTTATTAAAGGTTTGATAGAAGGTTATGATCAATCAATTATCGTCAATGGGAAAGATATTAACCTTAAACTAGGAGATGCGATTCGTTATGTACAACAAGATTCACCCTACTTAGCAGACTATACATTACTTAAAGCTTCCAGTATTTCTGACCGCTTATTATTGGAACGAGTTAGGGAACAATATTTGCAAACCATCATCCAAGATATTCAAGGAGAAACTATGACTATCGATTCACTTTGGAAACGGGCAAAATTATATGAAGACGTGGCCGCATTGACAGGATTAACTTACGCTTTTGCCCAATCTTTAGAAAGTACGGCTAAAAAATTAATGAAGCCAGAAGATGCAGAACGTGAGGTAAGTAAATTAATAGAAAAAGTAGATGATCCTGTTGCTTTTAGTTATTATGCGACATTAGGAGATGAAAAGAAAATTAGTGTTCAAGCAAGGCTATATCACAATCCTGATAATTACTTTATCTACGAACAAGCAAAAAAAATGCTAGAAAATAAGCTAGAAATCACTGATAGAGAAGAAGTTGATAATTCTGGTAAAAAATGGCTGGTTTTTTATGCTGACGACATCACCAAATCTTATGCCTATTTTGCTAATCCTGATCAAGTAGGTAATTATGCACAAGAAAAAGAGTGGAAAAATTTAACTTATAATCTCAAACTTTCTCTTTATACGCGGTTTCCTGAATTGGTTCGTAAACTTTCATCTAAAGGAGATAAATAACGATGGCTACCGAATCTAAAGTGACGACTGGACTACCTAAGACTGATGCTAATAAACCTAGATTGCATTTTGATATTTATGCCATTCTCGAAGGCTCTCAAGAGCTTTACCTAGGACATGAAGTACAGGTTAATGTTAACTTAGTTGAAATCGTTAAACTGAGTACAAAAGATGGTAAAGAAATTGAAAAATGTTATATTTCTCCGACCAAACGGCGAGGAGTTGAACGACGTTGTTTACTATGGTCTCCTGTGAAAAGTGGAGAGCTGCTAGGAGATAAACAAAACTGCGGAATTCCCAAAACCTGTGCTGAACCCACTTGTCCGATTTGTGCTACATTTGGCGCACTCGATCCAGGAAAACGGACTTTAATCGGTCGGGTAACTCATGGTGGAGGTGTTGCCATACAAGAGATTTACCCGGTCGAAAAACAACGAGCAATGCACCCCGCTTTATTGGTCAATCGCAATGATGAAACTCCTACACCTTTTAGACGAGAATACAATCAACCCGGCATTCTCTATCCCGTTTATAACCACGCTCTGAGTATCACCGATCAAGACTTTTCAGCTGTCGCTTATGCTTTCTTAGATTCATTACCTCGCATAGGTTCAGGAAATCCGAAAGGAATTGCTATCGCGGAAACGGACGATCGTACCCCGCTTCTGGTTTTGGATAGATATTTATCTCCTAGAGGGAAGCGTCCAATCGTTTCTCCCTCGGAAACCGACCCGCAAAAGGCGATCAATGATTTCCTTTATTTGGCACTGTATCCTGAAACTAATTTCACTAATCATATTCAAGAAGCGCACTTCGATCGCTGGATAGGCAATCAAGCGTTAGCCAAATTGCAAGAATACTCCGCAATATTCGTCGATACAGTTTTACAAGCATAAATCATGTATTGCCTGACCTTTAAGATTATCCCAACGGCGGCGATGACATTTCGCATACTGCCTGGATCGATTCTCAATATCGCCACCTATCCCTTCGTCCCACCGACTACTTTTTCTGGGTTTCTCCGACGGATAGTAATGTTAAGCGAGGGATTAGATATCCCTGAAACCACCATTAACAAGGAAAATCCGCCTTATTTCACCCTACCTCGTCAGTATATAGCTTTAGGAGCCTATCCAGTCCTAGATAAGTGGTCTGGAGTCCATCGTACTCATCGCAAAGGAACTCGATCGTTTAACCATGATGTTTTTTCTAGACTATACATTGATGGCGATCGAGAAAACTTTCAGTTACACACTTGGGAATATTTTATCGCTGAGGAGTTAATCGGCTATGTTGTAAGCGAATCTAAGTCCAGTCTAGAGGCATTTTCTAACCTACAAGGAGTCGGGTGTAAAATTGGCAAGGAAGGATTTGCGGTGATTGACGAGGTATCTGAATCTATACGACTCCAAAGAAAGATTCTTTCCGCTCACCCGTCAACTGTTGTTCCCATGGAAGCTTTAATACAGCGAAATCCTTGTATCAATCGTTGTGATATTTATAATCTCTATCGTCATGAATGGTCAGCAGATCAGACTCAAGATGAGGATAAGGGATTGTTCGACACAGAGCGATCGCCTATTAATGGTTTTATCCCCTTTGTTGCCGCTTACTATCCCGAAAAAGCCAATCCTTTACCCACTTTAGATTTCTATACGGATGGAAATCTTCAGATTCCTGTAGCACTCGTGGAACTTTTACAAGGAGAATCAATTAATGTCTAAATCTAACCCTCAACCTTTTTTCAAATTCGGCCGCGTGTTTTTTTCAGGCGAACCTACAATTGCCCCTGATAAAATTCTTTTTCAACCCCTGGGTAATCATGTAGGTAATGTTAGACAATTAGCCAGAAAATGGCAAGATGACAACTTTTCTTTAGAACGAGTTATTGAAGGAATCAATTTACACGACAAAGCTAAACCACAAACCTTCAAAATTCGCGTTGAAACTAATAAACAGGGAGAGTTTACAAAATATACTTATTCATTTAAAGGGCATCGATTTAAAGTAGATGAACCACAAAATCTTTGGGTGCAATCTCTAGCAAGAGGACATCATGACTATTCAACTAAGGAAATTATCAAGGATACCTATCAATTAAAAAAAGATCCTGAATATCAGAAGATTTTCTCTAAAGACCCCTTACAATACGCCAAAGAACTTTATATTTTGGAAATGTGCGATCAAATTGAAGCGGAATTAGCTTGTCGTGTCATTGGAGACGACGAACAGGCAAAATCTCGCACATTTATGGATTTTACAATAACTAAAGGTACATCCGAAGATAGCAACCACCGTGTTTTTTATCTCGATCCCTATCCTTTTAAAGAACCAACTATCACTTTAAATTTTCGTTCGTGGACATATAACTTGTCAGACGAGGATAAAAATCAACTCCAACAATTACACGAAAACGGAAAAGATAAGGAATTAGGAAGTAAATTGAATACTCTTGTTAAAGAGTGGTGGAAAAAAAACGAACATACAATCAGTGAAGATAGAGCAATTACTGCCATTATCAAACCTGATAATTCAAACACTTATTCCCCATCAGAAAAATCAGAAAATGCAATTTTGTGGTGGTATAGAGAATTAGCGAATTTTCAACCTAATCCAATGCAGGAGGAAGTCTTTCAAACGATGGTTGAAAACCAACATCCAGCTTTTATACTTAAAGCTCCTACAGGAGTAGGAAAATTTGAAGCGATTATTATTCCCTTTTTAGCTATGCTATCTACAAAAGAAGATAGACCTCGCCTGATTATACCCCTACCTGCACGAAGTTTGTTAGAAGATCAAAAACAGAGATGCGAGAAATATTTAAAACAATTTTCACTCCTACACAAAGGACGTGAAGTGTCTTTGGTGATAGATACAGGAACCGAAATGAATCGATATGTTTATCTAGATGGAGAAGTTAAATCTAGGAATAATTCTCGAAGACATTTATACAAAGGAGATATTATTTTAACAACGATTGATAAATTTATATATCGATACTTTGGCTATGGTGATAAGCAAAAATCATTCATCTTTCCCTATCGAATTCACCATGGTAATACACTGATTTGTTTTGATGAAGCTCATACCTATGATGATATTTCGTTTACTAACTTTTGCACTTTGGTTAAAGCTTTGTATGAAGCAGGACGCTCGCTTGTTTTAATGACGGCAACTTTATCACAAAATCATCTGGAAAGATTCGATTATCTTGCGGATAACATGATCGATTATATTGATGTTCAGGACAATCTAGAGAAGCTAAATAATTTTTATCAGCAAATTTTGAAGCAAGACTATTCTAATTTAAAACAGTTTGAATGGGTTGATGATATTGTTTATGATGTAAAAGAACCAACAAATTTCCAACAAAAGTTGACCTCGATAGCCCTTGCAGAATGGAACTCTAACCCAAGCCATCGTATCATCGTTTCTGTAGAAACTGTTAAAGATGCGATAGCAATTTATGAAAAAATAAAACAGACATTAAACATTAAATCTTCAGGAGAAAATGAATTTTTGTTTCTCTATCATGGTCGTTTGTCAGATATTCCCAAAACTTCCCATTATTCTCGCACCAATCTTTATCAAAGATTAAAAGAGAGAGATGAAAATGACCAAGCTTATATTCTGGTTACTACCAGTGCGATCGAAGTTGGTTGTGATTTAAATAGTACCCGTTTGATTACTCAACTGTGTAACCCAGAAAGTTTAATTCAACGAGCGGGACGTTGCAATCGTAAAGGTAATGTTGAAGATGCAAAAATCATTGTTATTGGCAATAATATTCCTGAATTTGTTAATACTTTAAGCGAGGCAGAACTAGAGGATTATAAAACAATTCTTAAGGGTTTGCACGATCAAAACTTCGATCCGAAAGCGATCATGAATTGTGTTTCTACAAAACAGACAATTGATGATTATCGAGTTGTTGAGCTTTTTTCCCTGTTGCAAGACTATGTTTATAATGCCGATCTCACTTGTCAATCTGCTCATGAAAAAGGATTAGTAATCACCCGTAGCTGGACTCCATCCGTTACCTTGGTATATGATGACGGTAAGCAGGGTGATAGTTTAGAAAAAATTGTCAAAGAATCTCCTCAAATTCAAGTCCCCATTGATCGTTTAATTTTGAAAAAGAATAATGAAGGAAATTACACAAATCAATACGCTAATGTGTCTGTGTACGAATGGATTTACGACAAGGAAGAAACTCGATATAAGTTAGAACCTTTAAAATATTGGGGATGTGCATACAGTAAAGACATGGTGATCAAAGTCTGTGCAGTTCAGGAGGGAGCCAGATCTGATTCTTTTGAGCCTTATTCCTACAATCATGAATTAGGGTTTAAAGACTTGCCTGGAGTTTTTATTAAATGGAGACCAGATGGCTATCAAGAAAGACTTCAGTATAACCCCACAAAAGATAGAGCAGTAGTGATTAACTACACTTCTGCTCTAACACAAGATTGATTTTTATCTGGCGCGGGATATGTTCACTACACTAGAAACTATATACTATGACTCTTATCTCTTCTAAACCCCTGACTTTACCCGAATTTTTCTCCCTAACCGCTCCCGATGGCGATATTACCTATGAATTAGTCGATGGAGAAGCGATCGCAAAAATGTCACCGAAATTCTTTCATTCTCGTTTAACTGGTGCTTTATTTCTCGTACTCGATCGCTGGAATCAAGGACGGGGAGAAGTGGGAATCGAATGGGCAATTATTCTCAGCAAAAACGATCGAGATTGGTGTCCCGTTCCCGATCTTCTCTACATTTCCCCCGAGAGGTTAGGAGATATTCCCCTCACCGATGAAGCTTGTCCCGTTCCCCCGGAATTAGTCATCGAAATTATTTCTCCTGAACAATCCTTCAGCAGCCTGAGCGAAAAAGCCGTGGACTACCTAAAAGCAGGAGTCAGTCGCGTCTGGATCGTCGATCCCCGGGCCAAACAGATCACGATTTTCTATCCCGACGCACCCCCAGCGATTAAAAAAGGCGATGACGAAATTAGCGATATTCTTCTCCCCGATTTAACCCTAACTCCTAGACAAATTTTTGCCAAGGCCCGATTAAGTTAATGCCCTACAGTCTCGTTCTCAATCTCACCCCTCGATCGCCGATCTATCCGAATTTTCTCACCGGACGACATCTTCATGCGCTATTCCTTACCCTTGTCAGTAGTGTCGATCAGGAATTAGGGAACATTCTACACACAGCCGAGGCCGATAAAGCTTTCACCTTATCGCCACTACAGATTCAATCGCGGGGGAAAATAACAATAAATTCCCCGCAGTGGCGACACGAACGGGCGATCGCCTCCGAAACTCCCTGCTGGTGGCGGATTTCTCTGCTCGATGACCGATTATTCGGTAAATTAACCTCGCTCTGGTTAAATCTCAATCCAAAACAACCCTGGCATCTCGGTTCCGCCGATCTCGTCATCACCAGCGTCCTCGCCACCCCGCAATCGGTTCAACCCTGGGCGAACTCTTGTACTTATCAATACCTGTATGAAAACGCCTCGGCAGCGAATCGGGAATTTGATTTCCTTTTCGCCACCCCCGTCACCTTCCGGCAGGGAAAATTCGATAGTGCCTTACCGACGCGGGAACTGGTGTTTAATAGCCTTCTCAATCGTTGGAATCGCTATAGCGGTATCCCCTTCGATTCTATTGCCCTAGACTCGATTTTCCCCAGTTTCTTCGATATTCAAACGAAATTAGCCGACGAAGCCTATAAAAACCAGTCGATCGGTTGTGTGGGTGAGATTCACTATCGTCTTTTGGGAGAGGTGGAACCCGCAAAGATTAAAGCGATTAATGTACTGGCGGATTTTGCCCTCTATGCGGGAGTGGGACGGAAAACCACCATGGGAATGGGGATGACTCGCAGAATTTCTAAGGAGAAAAGATAGCTATGGATGAATCTGACTACATACCGATCGCCGCTCTCAACCATTACGCCTACTGTCCCCACCGTTGTTGGAGGATGTTCGTCGCCGGGGAATTTCTCGATAATAGCTATACGATCGAGGGAACAAATTTACACCAACGAGTTCACACCGTCGGGGCGGAAAACCGCGAGGAAATATGGCAAATTCGGGCTATCTGGCTCAAATCAGATAATTACCGTCTCATCGGTAAAGCCGATCTGATCGAGTCCCACGACGGCGAATTTATCCCCGTGGAATACAAACGGGGCAGTAAGGGCGAATGGGATAACGACGAGTTGCAGGTGTGCGCTCAAGCCATCTGTTTGGAAGAAATGACTGGAAAAAGGCTAGATACTGGCTATATCTACTATGCCAGTTCTCACCAGCGTCAACCGGTGGCGATCGATCTTGCTTTACGGCAACGGGCGATCGCTACGATCCGAGCAATTGAAACCCTGATCCAGACGGGAAAAATGCCCCCGGCGGTCTATTCACCCCGCTGCAAGGGATGCAGTTTGTTCGATCGCTGCTTGCCCCGATTAACCGAAAAAGTCCAACGATATCAAGAGGAAGACTAAAAAATATGGGAACGGTATATGTGACAAGAGAAGACGCATTTCTCGGCAAAAATGACGAGCGTTTAACGGTTAAAGCATCCAAGGAAACGATCCTCGATGTTCCTTTATTAAATGTTGAGGGAGTGGTTTTATTTGGTCGCGGTTCGCTATCCCCAGCGTTGGTGATCGAACTGCTCGAACGTCATATTCCCCTGAGTTTTGTCACTGTCACGGGAAAATATCTCGGTAGATTGGAACCGGAGATGACCAAAAATATTTTCGTTCGTCGAGCGCAATGGCAGGCCGCCGGCGATTCTCCGAAAGCCATTCATTTAGTGCGGGGATTCGTCCGCGGCAAGCTGAAGAATTACCGCAACATTCTACTCCGTCGTCAACGCGATCGAAAGGAGTTGGATTTACAAACGGCGATCGCTTGTTTGGAAGCAGCGATCGGCTCGATCGAAACAACCTCGGCGATCGATTCTCTCCGGGGGTTAGAAGGAGCCGGAAGCGCGGCCTATTTCAGTTGTTTTGATTCCCTAATTCTCGGTGATACTTTTACCTTCCCCTCTCGCAACCGTCGCCCCCCGCGAGATCCGGTCAATTCTCTTTTGAGTCTGGGTTATGCGTTATTGCGCCATGACGTGCAGAGTGCGATCAATTTGGTCGGTTTTGACCCCTATCTCGGTTATCTTCACTATCAACGCTACGGGCGCCCCTCGCTGGCACTGGATCTGATGGAGGAATTTAGAGCGATCGTCGTTGATGCCGTGGTTCTCAATGGGGTCAATCATCCCTATCTCACCCTCGAACATTTCACCACCGAACCCTTAAGTGGTGCGGTTTCCTTGACGAGAGAAGGGTTACAGATTTTCCTGCGCTTGTACGAACAGAAGAAACAATCGAAGTTTAAGCATCCGGTAATGGGTAAACAGTGTACTTATCAAGAAGCTTTCGAGATTCAGGCCCGACTAATGGCGAAATATCTCATGGACGAGACGGATAAGTATCCACCTTTGATTTTAAAGTAGGTAGAGGCGGTCATGTATTTTGTTATCAGTTACGATATTTCCGATGATAAGCGACGAACCAAAATTCACAATACGTTAAAGTCCTACGGCCAACGGGTGCAGTATAGTGTTTTTGAGTGCGATCTAACCGATACCCAGTACGCTAAGCTGCGCGGGCGCTTGAGTAAGTTGATCAAACCCGATACCGATAGCATCCGCTTTTATTTTCTTTGCGCCTGTTGTCGGGGTAAAGTGGAACGTATCGGTGGTGAGTTACCCCGGGATAATACGATTTTTTTTGTTTAGCTCGGTTGCGCTTCGGGGTTGCTGTAAAAATCCTTAACTATTATCTGGTGGCTGGAAAGCTTATGCAATATAGATTCGAGATGATTTTCCTTTCCAACGTGAGGCGCACCTTATCCCGTAAGGTTTTGCGGGTTCTTGAAGAAGTGGGTCACTTGTTGTACAATGGGTTTATTGCGGGTGCGGCGCAACGGAACCTTGAAAACCCCATAGCGTATGGCTTTTACCACTGGGCGGTTCCAATTAATCTTAAGCCCTATTAGGGATTGAAACAAATAATCGGGGGATTACTAGCTCAAAAACGATTTGAGTTCCAATTAATCTTAAGCCCTATTAGGGATTGAAACGATGTGCTTACGGGGCAGCCATCTCGGTGGGGATGGTTCCAATTAATCTTAAGCCCTATTAGGGATTGAAACCCTTGATCCAGAGGCTATATTTATTTTTACTTTCGTTCCAATTAATCTTAAGCCCTATTAGGGATTGAAACCTTGAAATCGTATCAAACACATAAGCTTCTAGGGGTTCCAATTAATCTTAAGCCCTATTAGGGATTGAAACCGATTAAGCCTCTCGCTTTTATTAGTACATTTCTCGTTCCAATTAATCTTAAGCCCTATTAGGGATTGAAACCTACCCCCAAAACAGAGAGAATTTGCCGTAGGCTTACAGGGTTCCAATTAATCTTAAGCCCTATTAGGGATTGAAACAAGTAGATTGCAAGAAGAAAAGCATTTCTTGACGGTTCCAATTAATCTTAAGCCCTATTAGGGATTGAAACCCAATGCTCTTGATAGATGCTTTTTTTGCCGTTACCGTGTTCCAATTAATCTTAAGCCCTATTAGGGATTGAAACCTGTGGGGAGGTAATCGGTTCGTGCGTCGATCGCGTTCCAATTAATCTTAAGCCCTATTAGGGATTGAAACACTATAATTGCTGAATCCCAATCCTCACGAATTTTGTTCCAATTAATCTTAAGCCCTATTAGGGATTGAAACTTGCCAGTTTGAGCCGAAGCCATAACCACCACCTCTGGTTCCAATTAATCTTAAGCCCTATTAGGGATTGAAACGGCTTTATCAACGGCAATCTTCCAAACCGTTGCCCGATCGTTCCAATTAATCTTAAGCCCTATTAGGGATTGAAACGAGGGTAGGCCGAGCGCCTACTAAATTCCCCTCATGTTCCAATTAATCTTAAGCCCTATTAGGGATTGAAACTGAGCCGCTCCGCAATCTAACTCCATGGCTATCTCGTTCCAATTAATCTTAAGCCCTATTAGGGATTGAAACGAGGTCATTGAGCAGCGATTCCCCGACGCTGAACGTTCCAATTAATCTTAAGCCCTATTAGGGATTGAAACTCATCCTTGCCAATGCACCGAGAAAAATAAATTGTTCCAATTAATCTTAAGCCCTATTAGGGATTGAAACGGCTCTAATGCCTGCGGGTTTTTAAGCGAATTTCGTTCCAATTAATCTTAAGCCCTATTAGGGATTGAAACTCAGCAGTGCCAGCTTTGGTTCCCCCTTCAAAAGTTCCAATTAATCTTAAGCCCTATTAGGGATTGAAACTGGAACACCGAGAACTCGATCCCAAAAGGAAACAGTTCCAATTAATCTTAAGCCCTATTAGGGATTGAAACACAATGACACTGGCAAATTCGCGCTTTATTGCCGCAAAGTTCCAATTAATCTTAAGCCCTATTAGGGATTGAAACAGGATTGCCAATTTTACGAATTCTAGGCCGCTGATCGTTCCAATTAATCTTAAACCCTATTAGGGATTGAAACGGATTTTTCGGGCGTTCTGAGAAATATTTGGCTTCTAATGGTTCCAATTAATCTTAAACCCTATTAGGGATTGAAACCTAAAGATAAACCATGGGATCAGCACAAGGATCAGGCCCGGTTCCAATTAATCTTAAACCCTATTAGGGATTGAAACTTGGCTTTACCAATCAATGAAATGCGAACGCAACGTTCCAATTAATCTTAAACCCTATTAGGGATTGAAACTAATGCTGATTTTAGGCGATTTAAATCTATATCACTAGGGTTCCAATTAATCTTAAACCCTATTAGGGATTGAAACGGCGACTCCCCGGACTTGGGGCATCGCAAAAATAAAGTTCCAATTAATCTTAAACCCTATTAGGGATTGAAACGGACATATTGGCCCTGCTGGCGTAGCTATTGAATATCAAGTTCCAATTAATCTTAAACCCTATTAGGGATTGAAACACTGGAACATTTAGAACTACTGGAAGCGGAGATAGTTCCAATTAATCTTAAACCCTATTAGGGATTGAAACTTGATCTAATTCCGTAAAGCCAAAAGATTGTCCATGTTCCAATTAATCTTAAACCCTATTAGGGATTGAAACTTCCTATCGGGAACACTTTATGACCGTCATATTGAGTTCCAATTAATCTTAAACCCTATTAGGGATTGAAACAACCAATAGGTTTAACATTGCCTCATTAAACAAAGGTTCCAATTAATCTTAAACCCTATTAGGGATTGAAACGGGGGATTATTAGCTCAAAATAGATTTGATTGGGGTTCCAATTAATCTTAAACCCTATTAGGGATTGAAACCGATAATGCCTTGATTTTGCAAGGTGAGCAATGGGCCGGGAGTTCCAATTAATCTTAAACCCTATTAGGGATTGAAACGGGGGATGTGTCGATCCGAATCATGCAAACAATTGTTCCAATTAATCTTAAACCCTATTAGGGATTGAAACCAAAAAAAGGGGTATTGCAAAATCCGATGGTCAAGCGTTCCAATTAATCTTAAACCCTATTAGGGATTGAAACCATACTTAACTCTGTACATCACCATCCTTTTTCTCCCTGGTTCCAATTAATCTTAAACCCTATTAGGGATTGAAACGAGAATAATTAATAGCAAAACAGAGGTGATCCAATATTGTTCCAATTAATCTTAAACCCTATTAGGGATTGAAAGGGGGAAAACCGCCGCTCAATTAGGCGCGATGAAATCGTTCCAATTAATCTTAAGCCCTATTAGGGATTGAAAGACTGCGCCAGACTCCATTTTTTCCGCTACTATTCTCCAAGGTTCCAATTAATCTTAAGCCCTATTAGGGATTGAAAGCTGAAATTTCAAAAGCAATTTAGACCAACCGGGACTTTTTTAGGTTCCAATTAATCTTAAGCCCTATTAGGGATTGAAAGTCATCTCGCTGATCGGACACTGGCAGATACTAATGTTCCAATTAATCTTAAGCCCTATTAGGGATTGAAACATCGATGGGGACGGGGAAGCGATCGAGACCGTGAACGGGTTCCAATTAATCTTAAACCCTATTAGGGATTGAAACATTCAATTAAATTCCCCCGAACAATTAAATCCCTCTGGTTCCAATTAATCTTAAACCCTATTAGGGATTGAAACATTTGGCGGTAGCTGACGCGAAAGAAGCGCGAGCGTTCCAATTAATCTTAAACCCTATTAGGGATTGAAACGCTCACTGGATTAACCATGAATATCAAACTGTAAACAAGTTCCAATTAATCTTAAACCCTATTAGGGATTGAAACTTAAGGAAGCTCCCCGCGTCAATGGTCCATAGTCGTTCCAATTAATCTTAAACCCTATTAGGGATTGAAACGCTTTTTGTTGGCGTTGTCGGGAGCGTTGTCGGGAGCGTGTTCCAATTAATCTTAAACCCTATTAGGGATTGAAACTCCCCCACTATTTTGCGGGTACTCGATATCCCTTGTTCCAATTAATCTTAAACCCTATTAGGGATTGAAACTCTTCGTCTATCATTCACCCTTATATAATACCATGGTTCCAATTAATCTTAAACCCTATTAGGGATTGAAACGTCACCGTTGTAGCCCGCTCTAGGACTGGGTTCTGGTTCCAATTAATCTTAAACCCTATTAGGGATTGAAACAAAAGATTATATTCTAGATTTTTGATCTGAGTATCGTTCCAATTAATCTTAAACCCTATTAGGGATTGAAACAGACCATCGCGGGCTACTTTCGGGAGGTGATCCGGGTTCCAATTAATCTTAAACCCTATTAGGGATTGAAACGTCGGATCTGGCTTCGGGACTGCGTTTTATCAAAAGTTCCAATTAATCTTAAACCCTATTAGGGATTGAAACTTTAACTAAGGTTCCTAAAGTAGTGAAACTGCTTAGTTCCAATTAATCTTAAACCCTATTAGGGATTGAAACTAGGCTTTACTCTTGATAAGATAGATACTAAAAGGTTCCAATTAATCTTAAACCCTATTAGGGATTGAAACTTCAAGCTAGTCAAAATCACACTCAAGATATTAGCGTTCCAATTAATCTTAAACCCTATTAGGGATTGAAACATCAATGCCGAGGGGGTCGATGGGGTAGTAGCTCGGTTCCAATTAATCTTAAACCCTATTAGGGATTGAAACAGGGAAGTTAGTGGGTCAGGATGTTCACGTTCGCGTTCCAATTAATCTTAAACCCTATTAGGGATTGAAACAGTGTAGCCGAATGGTCTGGATTGATTTTCAACTGGTTCCAATTAATCTTAAACCCTATTAGGGATTGAAACGGAATTTGGGGTAATGCAGGACAGACAAAACATCTGTTCCAATTAATCTTAAACCCTATTAGGGATTGAAACAACCATGAATCCCTTCTTATTTTTCCCCCATCCACTGTTCCAATTAATCTTAAACCCTATTAGGGATTGAAACTTACTTCCCCCTCCACCCCTCCTGGTAGTCCCGGTTCCAATTAATCTTAAACCCTATTAGGGATTGAAACAGGGGATGGATGATCAAAACATTCAAGAATCCTAGTTCCAATTAATCTTAAACCCTATTAGGGATTGAAACACTTCATCCTGACGAATTTCAAAGGGCATCGCTTGTTCCAATTAATCTTAAACCCTATTAGGGATTGAAACACAGCTAAGTACAAGGAAACTAGCCGATGATTCTCTGGTTCCAATTAATCTTAAACCCTATTAGGGATTGAAACACTACGATTGGGAATCACTTGTATATGCTTTTCAGGTTCCAATTAATCTTAAACCCTATTAGGGATTGAAACGACTTTTGCCGACTTACCCGATGATTTCAATTAATTATTAAGGTTCCAATTAATCTTAAACCCTATTAGGGATTGAAACCAGAGGGGCTTCCTTTGGTAGCAGTAACGCCTAAAGCTGTGTTCCAATTAATCTTAAACCCTATTAGGGATTGAAACAATCCCATTGATCGAGCGGCTACATTTAAAGCGTCGGTTCCAATTAATCTTAAACCCTATTAGGGATTGAAACTTGGGGAATACCGGGGGGAACATCATCATTAGGGTAAAGTTCCAATTAATCTTAAACCCTATTAGGGATTGAAACTTTACTATTAGCTAAGTAGTAAAATAAAAACAAGAGTTCCAATTAATCTTAAACCCTATTAGGGATTGAAACTGGAATCAATCGAATTTATCACGCCTAGCCAATGTTCCAATTAATCTTAAACCCTATTAGGGATTGAAACCACTTTCTGGGAATTTATCCCTATGGCAGTCCGGGGTTCCAATTAATCTTAAACCCTATTAGGGATTGAAACAGGAGTTCGGCGCGAAGTGAAGCGATCGCCGCTTGTTCCAATTAATCTTAAACCCTATTAGGGATTGAAACAACTATGATGTGGGGGATTCCTCTCAAGGAAGTCGTGTTCCAATTAATCTTAAACCCTATTAGGGATTGAAACCTATTTCTTTAAAAGCAATGGGCGTAACGTCCATTGGTTCCAATTAATCTTAAACCCTATTAGGGATTGAAACTCAGAATACGATACGGTGGACATCTCAGAATGGGGTTCCAATTAATCTTAAACCCTATTAGGGATTGAAACACTTGTACAAGCTCTTGAAGCATTTTAGGGTCAAGTTCCAATTAATCTTAAACCCTATTAGGGATTGAAACTATCGAACCTGTAAGCCGAAAATTTGAAGGTAAAAGTTCCAATTAATCTTAAACCCTATTAGGGATTGAAACAGGCGGCAAAGGGAACGACCGGCAACGACTATTATCGTTCCAATTAATCTTAAACCCTATTAGGGATTGAAACTGCGATCGACTAATCAAAGAAGCTAAAACCAGAAAAAGTTCCAATTAATCTTAAACCCTATTAGGGATTGAAACTTGCTTTCTAAAGTATTGAGGAAATTCGAGGGCTAGTTCCAATTAATCTTAAACCCTATTAGGGATTGAAACTAATGCCCTGAGAAGATCAGAAGTGTCTAAGGCGAATAGTTCCAATTAATCTTAAACCCTATTAGGGATTGAAACTGAAAGATTCCAGATTTTTTACCTTCCTATTCCGTTCCAATTAATCTTAAACCCTATTAGGGATTGAAACTTTAGGTGACTATGAAAATGATAAATGGTATCAAGTTCCAATTAATCTTAAACCCTATTAGGGATTGAAACAATCCCCTTGCATTAGAATCAGGATTAACCTCTCGTTCCAATTAATCTTAAACCCTATTAGGGATTGAAACAAGGTAAAGACTTCCTCTTGAGAAGGGGCATCACGTTCCAATTAATCCTGACAGGGGGACAAGCAAGCTGAAAAGCTTATGTAGCATGGAATACAGACACAGACTCCAAAAAAAGATAAGTCATATTTACTATATATGACCTAAATAACGAAAATGATAAGTGAACTATACCGGAAAGTCTTAGA
>NZ_JAPZSR010000339.1:0-14806 GCF_027531875.1 Microcystis sp. LE19-84.1B
TAAGGGACTTGCGCTTTGATAATGTACCTTTTGGGCGAACGCAGTTCGCCCCTACATTGTGGACAAAATCCGTTACTGTAGGGGCGCAAAGCTTGCGCCCTCCGATCGATCAGGTTTGCTGATCACCCTAACTAGGGGGAGAGCCTTCGAGCGCCTCCGCAGCTAAGGGACTTGCGCTTTGATCCTGTGCCATCTGGCTGGTCTGATTCTTCTACAGAGCGATTTTCTGGCTGGGATATTATTCCCACGCAAGTCCCTAACCATTTGTTGTTGGCGAAGTTTTTTAGTTCTTGTGGCTTTTTGGCGCGGGTTAGAATAGAGGAGATAAAAACGCTTGGCGGATGAGCTTTGAGGACGTTCAAGAGCTTTTGACTTTGACTTCATTCAAAGGCATCAGCAACATAATCTTCAACAGAGTCATAGACATCAGAAACATAATCTTCAACAGAGTCATAGTAGGATTCCACAGAGGTAGAAAAGGCTTCTCCACCGTTTTGCCAGATTCCCCCACTATCGTTATAGAAATGGTTCCATAGTTCTGAACTATCGCCCTTATGTCCATCGTATTCATTGGCAGTTCCTCTCATTCCTGCGTATTGATGATTTTCGTTGATTAGATTACCTGAATCATCGTAGAAACACTCTTGTTGTGGACTTTCAGGCGAAGGGTCTTTATTTTCTAAGTATCCCTCCATTCCCCCGTGAAATGCGTATTTGCCAAAGGGATTGTCATAAGAACTCCATATATCTTTATCTTGTAGTTCTGGACTATCTATTGTGCTGGGACAAGAAGTATTAGTCTCGCCGTTAGTAGATGTGTTTTGGTCAGCCATATTACTATTTCCTTTTTTTGAGATGATTGATTACTGCCAAGAGCCTGGAATATCAGGTCGATTTCTATGTCGCTCAATGTTGACTTGCTGTTGAAGAATTTCATGCAGCTTCAAGGCATCTGTAAGCGAAATTGCCTGAATAACCACGAGTTTGTTGTTTCTATCTGTAGAGTAAATGTAAAGATTTGCTATTCCAAATAAACGATAAAGAAATGGCTTTAAAATGCGTAAATCTGTCACACGAAATAGCCAAACTTCGTCAATTTCTTGGTTAAAAAGTCCCGTAATAGTCCTAAACCGTTGAGTTGTAAACATATATTCGGTTCGTTGTAGAGTTAGGTACTGCCAGGCTATAGAAAAAAGAGGAATTATGAAAATTATTCCACGGAGGTTTTTCCAACTCAAAAATACTGACCAAGCTTTAGGTTTCAAGGCCACGATTGGTTTTTCCGGACGAGGAGCATAGCTCGCTGCAAAAGGGTATTCATTCAATGTCATGGTGAGCAGCTCCATTTTGATATTGAAAATCTTCTACTCTTGATTCGCCGTACACAGTAACGATGGAGAACTTGGTTAATTCAAGGCTAAATTTTTTAACCTGTTCCTGCAATTCTCTCAGTCTTTGCTCTAAATCGTGCATTAGCTCTTTTACTCCCATTTCATTCAGTATTTCTTCAATTTTATTGCTATCGGCTAATGAACCTGACCAATATGATGATGTTCTTAGTACTGATTTGAATTCCAATTCTAAGTTATTTAATCTGCTGATGGATTTTTCATGATTTCTGACTTGAGCTTCAGCAAATTCTAAGTCTTCTTTAACTGTATTTATTGCCAAGAAATAGGAAGGATTTGGAGCGTTAATAGCCCGGGGATAACTGTGTAGAGATTCTGCTTGTTTCCGAATTTCTTCAAGCTTTTTATCTCTCTCTGATAAACAGTTTTCAAAAGACCGTCGGTGGTCTTCCTGAATTAATTTTATGGATTTATGGAGAGAGCAGCAAGCGACTTTTTGCTGAAGGATTTCAACCATTTTAGATGGTGACAGACTTGCATCTGAGACATAAATACTTGTCAGTTTGTTTAAATCGTCGGAATTCATCTCGTTAATATTTATCAATCTAATATTCATTTTAGACCTCCTCATAATACTGTTGATATTTTTTTCTAAGTTGTGTAAGCGCTTTTGGGTAAACAATAAGACGTCCTTTGAGGATTCCCGTTGCTAAGTTCAATAATCCTGCTAGAATAGGAGCAATAGACATGAACCAGGGCAAATCCTCTCGTTCTAGTAATAAATAAGCACTCACAATAAACTCGGTGATTAGGTAAATGAGACAGCCAAGGCGGTTAATAATTGAGATGATTGATGTTTCTAAGAAAGGTGCTTCAAAAAGTTGAAACAGATAGATGTATGTTTCCAGTCTCATCGTCCCAAATCGAGTTTGACTCAGTCTTTCTCTCTGAATATTAATCCAATTTAAGGTAGATCTCGCAAATCCTTTGAGGCGTTCACGCATATACTCCTCGCTAACTTTGGTGTCGAAAAGAATACAGGCTATCAAGGAAACTGGAACGGCAAACAATATTTTTATATCGTCCCAATCCCCCGGCACTAAAACCATAGCCGTGTTAAAGTTTAAGAAGGCGATGATGCTCGTGACCAACAAAGAACAGAAATTAAAAAAAGAGAAAGTATCTCTAGGCATAAAACTCCTTTAGTATAATTCACAAATTTTAATAATCTGAAAGCGGCAGAACTCGGCTGCGGCAACTCTCCTCTGTGCGATCGCATAGCAAGGAAAGCGTTGTAACAGGTCTTCCTGATCTTGGGGATGAAGGTCCTCAGCAATTAGCCGATTGAATTCCTTTGATTGATTGATATTGACTCTTGCTTCCGACTCTGGCCACGGGTTAGATTCTGATTCTCGTTCGGTGTGGCCACTGGCATTAGATACATGGGGACTATTCCAACCGTTGCCCTCAAAGTGAGGGAAACTATCTGATTTTTTCATAATTTTGCCTCAGCTTTTCTTCTAGTTTCTTGGATAGCGTTCTTAATAACAAATTCCACGTCAGTATGAGCATATGTAACTGGGAGACCTTCCAAAGCAGTTTCTAGCTCTAAGCGAAATGATTCGCCGCCGTTGTTTGTAGCATTCAAAATGACTACAGAGCCACCTTTTTCAATGACATTTTTAACGGTAGTTCTCCAATCTTGAGGGCAAGGTGATTCCCGCTCGTTGGTCTCTATAAGGACTAACAATACACCAGGTTTTTTTGATGACTGAAAAATTTTATGGGCTGTGCGAACAGCTGGACAGGCCAAAGTTCCCTGTTTTTGGGTGGTTCTTACGGCTCCACACTGTTTTTTCGCATCAGTTGGATTGGTGGGGGTAAGATTTTCAAAAAAGTCCTGCTCGCCATTGACTTGAATAACTTTCAATTCATCACCACGCGAAATGGATTCTGTTATACCCTTACAGGCTTTCTTGGTTGTCGTCTTAAACTCTTCGTTATTTTGTCCACTTATAGATGTGTCTTTTAAGAGAACAAGAGCGATCGGATTCTTTTGTGAACAAGATGGCAAAACGATAAGTATGGAGACAGTCATAAATCGAAGGAACGATCGTTTCAGACTATTTTTCATAAAATTACACGGTAGTACACTTTTCAGACTCAGGGAACTCTATCTTCCCCTGCGTCTTGATTTCGATTCTAGAACCTATCTGAAGAAAAATCGGAGTGCTGATGCGAACACCGAAAGGATGATGAGAGATCAACCCTGAGCAACAAATACAGAGCTACCAGAGTCTGCTGCTATTAAGGTAAAGCAACTAAAATATCGGGAGCATCTCATTTATGCAAGTGAGTAATTATACTTGTCCTAACACTGGTTTCTAGCAAGGCTTTCAAAATAGCTTGACGTAAAGATTTAAGGGTTATAAAGGTGAGATGGTACTAGGGCAATGATCGCATAGGCATTAGCGTGGAACAAATTCTATTGTTTCATGCCGATGGAATGGGGGGTTTCTCAACATTTTTCGTGGGTTAGACACAATGCCTGAAAATCTAGAGTTTTCGTTGAGGTGCGTCGATGCCTTGGCCAGCAAAGCTTTGAGCCTTATGACTGAGGTAACTATTGCGAATCATTATTAATAATGTCTATGCTTTTCAATATCCCACGAAAAATTGCTGTACAATCCTTATACAGCCTAGTTTTGCCAAGCTAGTCTTTTAACTTCTTAGCAAGTTTAATTAATGGAAACACATAACCAAATGCTACTCCAAAAAAAACCGAACACTTTTAACTTCTTAGCAAGTTTAATTAATGGAAACGTTAAAGCATTCTCTCTCTCCTATTATGGTGCACACCCTTTTAACTTCTTAGCAAGTTTAATTAATGGAAACTTGCCTCAGCAAGGAGGTCGGCATTTTTTGGCAGTTGCCAAAAAATCTTTTAACTTCTTAGCAAGTTTAATTAATGGAAACACTAAGCATTCTGGGTGTAGTACGGACTTTTCTTTTAACTTCTTAGCAAGTTTAATTAATGGAAACCCCCTTTTCTCACCTCTACACAATCGTTTCCGATACTTTTAACTTCTTAGCAAGTTTAATTAATGGAAACTACAAATGCCGCTATTACCAAGAGGCAATACAAGATGCTTTTAACTTCTTAGCAAGTTTAATTAATGGAAACCATTGCTTGGCGCATGCAGATTGTGGTCTCTAGTGGGCTTTTAACTTCTTAGCAAGTTTAATTAATGGAAACCCTTTAAGACTTCGTCCCGGGTCTCAATTCGAGAATTAACTTTTAACTTCTTAGCAAGTTTAATTAATGGAAACTTAAATTGTCCAAGTTCATATTGGTTACGGCAACCCCTCTTTTAACTTCTTAGCAAGTTTAATTAATGGAAACCAACAATACTCGTGTATTCTCCATCTTGACCATCTTGTTTCTTTTAACTTCTTAGCAAGTTTAATTAATGGAAACAATTAAGGCAGGGACTTTACTGCCTATTAGAAAGACTTTTAACTTCTTAGCAAGTTTAATTAATGGAAACCCCTGTAATTAAAAATAACAGGGAAACGGAAACGGAAATCCTTTTAACTTCTTAGCAAGTTTAATTAATGGAAACTTTTTATTCTCTGTGCAGCACTATGTCTATAGTTGCCTTTTAACTTCTTAGCAAGTTTAATTAATGGAAACGATCCACCTCCGTTTGTAGAAGACCGATCGTGTGTTGTTGCTTTTAACTTCTTAGCAAGTTTAATTAATGGAAACAAAGGAAAATTTCATCATCCGTTGAAGCCGCCGGACCTTTTACTTTTAACTTCTTAGCAAGTTTAATTAATGGAAACGATTTCACGAAGCCAGTAACGCAGCGCGTATGGCACTTTTAACTTCTTAGCAAGTTTAATTAATGGAAACTCGTATACCCAAAATAAAAACCCAAAAGATACCCCTTTTAACTTCTTAGCAAGTTTAATTAATGGAAACACTAGACATCGGGGGTCTAGTACTGACTTTTCTTCCCGCTTTTAACTTCTTAGCAAGTTTAATTAATGGAAACATTTCGGCCCGCCACAATTGTAGCGCCGATGTTTGCCTTTTAACTTCTTAGCAAGTTTAATTAATGGAAACCATCCAACGGAGTAGGGGCAATTCATGAATTGCCCCTACTGCTTTTAACTTCTTAGCAAGTTTAATTAGGGTCTGCTGAAAAAGTAGGGGCGAAGCATTCGGGCAATAACCTATCGGTGAAACCGGAGATTTTCTATCCGAATGCTTCGCCCCTACAGGACGCGGGCTGATGAAGACGCTAGGTTTTGAAGCACGATTCTCTCAAAATCTTGCACCTGTGGGAGCAAGAAAAGCCACAAAACCCTTACCATGCCTACATTTCACATTTATTCAGCCAGCCCTAATTAATGGAAACGTTTTTGCTAACCAATTGTTAGCTTTAGGAACCCTCCAGACTTTTAACTTCTTAGCAAGTTTAATTTTTAAAAAATCTCTGAGTTGGTTGGCATCGGGCCAATTTACTGAATTTGCATAGGGTTTAATGAGTTTAATTGTTGAATAAATGTAGCGCGATCACGCTGGTTAACTCCAAAAATTGTTACTGTTTGATAAGGTTCCTGTTGTGGGGGAAAATTAGATTTAATTAACACATAAGAAGGTGTAGAAGCAGTTTCTCCTCGTTGGCTGATTCGTCCGCCAACATTAGCATTTCCATTTCCTTTTTGATTGACACCTTTAAAGCCACTACTATAAAGGAAATCCAACCCTTTTCCCCGTACTTCTGACCTTAATCCTTCGTTTTGCCAATTCTTGACAGTTCCAGGATATTTTAAACTAGGACAAGAAATTAAATAAATTTGAGTCTGACTATTCAAAACGTCTTGAGAGCGATTGCCAGGATTTCCGGGAGGACAATTAGCAGGATCTCCTATGGCAGACTGTAGGGCAAGCAAAGAATCTCTTACCTCTCTAAGAAACTGCTGCCATAGTTTTTTATCACGAGGTAGTTTTTTAGTGTCAACTTCCCAATGGCATCCCCTTAATCCTATTGGATTATTCCAATGCAATGATCGTCTCGATCCTCTCCCAATTCCTGCTAAATGAGAAGATAATTGCAATAACTTTTCTGCTAAGTTGAGAGCATCCTGATTTTTAGCTTCTAGTAGAATATTACCTTCACAAAAATAAGGACGATTGCGATCACCTTTTTCCTCTTTCCAATCTACAGAAATACGAATTAGTCCTTCTTGAGCTTGCGGTTCAATAGTACCAAATAACCTACCTTCTAAATCTTTACATTGCTGCGGTGAATAAATACTTAATCCTACTGCACGAAACCAATAACGCAGCATCCCTCGCACTGCTACGGGACGAAATTCATTATTTCCCTGATATTGATTATCTTTAGTGGGAGGATTTGCGCCATATATCCCTTGCGTCCATAATTTAAAAGCATGGGAAGAGTGATGAGACAAACTAGAAGCAACAGATGTTCTACCATACCCCGCACTAACCCGCGAACCAATTCCTGCTGATAAAGCTATTTGTAACCAATCTTTGACTTTGCTGACATCTTCTAATTTACCTCTGCTGGTACGAGTCAACCCAATTAAAATCTCAGGTTCTTCCATTGACAACAGATAATGGGGGACAGGTTGATAGCATACTCGGTTATTTTCCCAACTCCATTGAGGATTAGCGATATCTACAGTCAAACAAGGTGCAGTGGGAAAAGCATCAAGAAATTGAACGCAACCGATACCATCCTCTAGTGTCCCCAGAAGTCGATTTACCTCAGCTTCTGGTCGATGTTGTCTTGCCCAAGCTCTTACTACACCTTTTAAACTACTAGAAGGGATATAAGGTACACCATAGACTGGATGAAATACAGGAAGAAGTAACTCCTGAAAACCGCGCATTCCTCCTACACGCAGCCTCCAGATGAATTTAACAGTCAGAGTTTCATCAGCTAATCGTTTAGTTTTCTCCGTTAATTGTTGGTATAAAGACTGACAAGTTTTATCCGCCGCCGCCGCTTCTATTAGAACTGGTTTAGCTGTTTCATTATTATTAAATAATCGATGATTCAGTGCTTGTAGAGGACTGGTTAATTTCCGACTGGTTGGATTATTTGTTCTTGCTGTCGATCTTGTCGTTGCAATAATGGAGGAAGCGGGTAACTGTCCAACTTTGAAATTAATCTTTTGATTTTTCCAGTGTGGCGGAAACTTGGCTTGTAATTTCTGCCATTTAGCACTTGCTTTTTTTTTCGCTTCTTCGTCAGAAAAATAAATAGTTATTTCTGTACCTATTTCTAACTGACTATTTTTATACAAGTCATAAAGAGGATTTTTATCTTTTTGGAGTTTTTCCAAAAATTTCTGCCATTCTTGTTGTGCCGTCATGATTGTTCTGCCTCTCCTAAGACTGCTGGCGACCAAAAAGACCACTCTTTTGCTAATTTAATTGCCAAGTGATTGAGGGCGGTATATTTTCTTAAAGGCATATGAATTAATGTGCCTTGATCATTAACATCAAAATCTGCCCCGCTAAACTCTTTGAGCTTAGTAAGAAATTTTTGATAAACTTTCCCTTTATAGCGTGTATCTTCGGCAGTTCCACCGAGAAATTTTTGCATATCTCCACTAAGTCGATGCAGTCCCCAAGTAGATATATAAGTGCTTAATCCTTGAACTAATCCACTAGCTTTTTTGTGGTAAGTTACTGCTAACTCACTTTTTATTTCAACTAAAGCGTTATGTGCTTGTTTGCTAAATTGACGCGAATCTAATTTCATTTTTGGCTTCCTGTAGTAGTTTCAGTAGTTTCAATTGTTTTTAGATCGCACCAACCGCGACCTAATCCTTCTAGACCTCCAAATTGTAGTTTATTTTTAAGTAATTCGCTAGTTTTTGCTCGAATATTCTGAGTATTTTCAGTTTGTTTCATAGGTTTCATTCCCCAAGGAAAGAAAAGTACAGTTTCAGGGGGAATGGCTTCTTCCGAGCGAAAAGAACCACCTTTAACAGTTTTTTCGCCTTCATTAAGAGCAACGCGCACTTCTCGCTGCAATCCCGTTTCTACCAAAGCAATACAGTCTTCATCATCCACAATCACTAGCTTTTTCAGAAGCTGATTAATCATCCCATTAGCATTAGTAAGATTTTGAAGAGATTGTGAGATGCTATTAGAATCATTAGTATTTAGTTGCCCTAGGGCATTTTGTTGCAGAATTGCAGTTTGCAAGTAAAGGGGTTCGGGTGTAAAGCTAACTAAAGCTGGTATTGCTTCTGTAATTTGCTCTCGACAGTTTTGAATTAATTGAGTTAAAGGGGATTTTTGTAACCAACGATTCCAACGTTCTAGCCAGAGAGGACAGGTAATCCAGACTAAGTGATGACTTAAGGATGCGATCGGAAAAAACAGGAGAGTTGCCTCAGCAAACCAAACTTCTCCTTCTGTGGGTTGTTGTCCATCTTTGATTTTTTGACCGAAAAACTGAGAGACTTCTTTTGCTAATGCTTTTTCTTCTTCACTTTGAGGATTGCTCGGTTCTAAGGCAGAGCGAATTTTACCTCTCAAGGAGGAAGCAGGAAGATAGGGAAACTCGGTATGGACTTCGCGGGCGATTCCCATTAAATTGCCCTCATCAGCACTTCCGCCCGTGTGTAAAGGGGTCAGCAGATATAGATATGTTAAATAAGTATTCATAATGGTGTATTACCCCATAATAATTTACCATAGTTGAGTTTTTGAAAACTGGTTAACCAATTCCCCGTCGATTCAGGTTTAGGTAAGAGTGCCTCAGTTTCAGATGGAATCTGGTTAAAGATATAGACAGTCCCAGGTGGAACAAAGGCTCGTTGTGGCAATAAAGCAAATTCCTCATCTCCTTTTGCTTCTGAGTTAGGGGATGATGATCCCGAAGAAATCTGCGAAGCTGTGCGCTCCTGATTCTCTTTCCCACAGGAAATAACTAACTTGCGCCTAATTTGAGAAACACCACCCCACAATAAAGGACGATCGCTGACACATCCTGCTAAGATGGATTGCCAATCACAGGGATAAACGCCATAAATGGCTTCCTCCTTAACCGCTAGTCCGGGGGTGAGTAAATAAGCAAAATCACCTGTTGTATTGGTCTTAGGATTAAGCAGTGTTTGATCAGCATCGGACAAAGTAAATGGGATGACAATCGCCCGATGTCCTTCTCCTCCCAACCGGACTACTGTTTCCCGTAAGTTTATACTAATTCCCGCTACTAATCGCCAACCTGGTTTAAGACGAATCGCTACTTCAGTAAAATAGCCATCTTCATCTTTTACTTGTCGCTTATCCGCTTGCATTTGAATATGAGGCATGATCTGCACATTCCAAGGATCATCCTGAAATTGTGTAGGATCTTTAAGTTCTTTTCCTTGTAGATATTCGCTTAAAGCTTCTGCTGTAATCCAAGGATAGGGACGACAGAAAAATTCTCTTCTGTTCTCTTCTTCAACTAGCTCTCTAAAAGGAGCTACCATTGGAGCTAATCCCGCCTCGTCGAACAACAAATGTTCCCAAGCTTTATCTGTTCGATCAACAGGTTGAAGACGTAAAGTTCGATGCCAATACGAAGCTGTATCGTCTAAATTATCTTCTTCTCTTTCCTCTTCTTTTGTTTCCTCATCTTTTGGCTGACTCTTTTTGCTCCAACTCACTGCAACTAAATCCTTAGGAGTGGGGAAACATAATCTATTTTGGGGACATAAGAGAAATGGCCCCATAAAATCTAAATCTTTGACATCTTTGGATAAAGTCGAGCGCAATGCTTGAAAAACTGTACTGGGAAACGGGGGAAATAGTCCTTTTGCCCAAGCACTCTCCCCTGGACTAAAAGGTTTAGCTTCCCGAAATAACAATACATCTAAAGGAGCGATCTCATACCAATACATTTGCTGTTCACCCATAGTTTATTACTCAGTTTCTCCCCATTTCATTTGTTGCATCCTTTTGTTATTCCAGAAAGCACTAAACCGCAAAAGATTAGCTAAATCCTTTTCGGTCGTGCCTAAAGGGACTTCTTTTTCAGTTTTATTTTTATTTACTTGATTATAGGTTTGATAAGCCCAGTTTTCCCACTGATCCAACCAATTTAGCAAGTTTTCTTGAATATGAGACTCTAGTGTTTGATCTCGACGGTTGATGATCACTTGTGCAGCTTTTCTCAATAGGCGATCGCTTTCAGTAACACAAACATGACGGGGTAATTCTTCGGCTAATCGATAGAACAACGCACTTAAATCTTGCTGATCATACTGCATAAAATTCCACCATAAGTCTAATAACTCCCCTTTCATCAAGGCTTCTAAAGTATTACCCGAACCATAAATCACCCGAAAACAGAGTCCATCTTTTCCATATAACTTTTTAGCACGGTCTTTTTCAGCCGTCCACAGGCTTTCTAATACGGTAGGAAGAGGTACACTTTTATGAGCGATAACAATGCCTAGACTCATGGTTGCCCCATCTCCCATCGTAAAATAGGGACGTTTTTGTAATCCTTGCAGAGATTGTTTAGGAGTCCAGTAACCCCCCTCTGTGCTGAATTCTCTTTCTGGATCTGGGTCAGCACACCAAGCAGCACGAAGCGATCGCAAATATCCCGGTAAATCTGCTAGAGGTAACACTGCCATCACATCATCACCGCCACTATAGACGACTTTACCACAATAACGTTCTTCCGTAAGGTAGGGTACTAAGCGATTAGAAAAGTCTAATAAGGCGCGATTTAACCCGACATGGGTTGCTGGCCCCATGCGTTTTTGGGTTGCTAGTAAATCTGGGTAATCTTGATGATTTTTGACATTTTCTGGGATCGCATCTGTGATTAAATACTCTTTGTATTTCTTTAATTTTGACCCAGAGACATATTTCCCCATCCCATCCCCATCACCGAGGACAATTACCCACCAATCGGCTGGACTTCCTTCGCCAAATTTTGCTTTTTTATGCGCTTCTTCAACTAAACTTCTTAATGTTGCTGTTTCTTGAGCGTTACAATTCATGTCATCAGCTAACCATTTACTGGAAAACATGACTCCATTAAAATTCTGTCCATTCCTATTTTCTGGATTAATTTGCCGATCAACTTTTGGTATCTGATAAGGACGACCACGAGTACGGGAGGCAAAAGTGTCTGCTTTGTTAGGCAATTGTTGGTTAATAAGCGTGTTAAGACAATTCCAATAGTTGCGTGTTTTTTGTCCTCCTTTTTTAAAATCTTCGTAAGTAAATCTTGCAGCAGCAATAGAACTTAAATTAGGAAAACGAATTAAATTATCATAGTTAGTATCATCTTCTTGCCCTAGATTAATTCCCAAAGATTCAGCAACTCCCCCATATCGCCAAGCCATGCGTTTTGTTAATTCGATCGCATTCAATTTTTCTGAGCCATTAAATAACCCTGGATAAACTTCAGCCATTAATCGCCAAAATAGACGCATCGATCGCGCGGAAAGTCCACCTCCATTTTTAAACTGCCCGTGATAATGTAATTGGGGATGAACTGCGCTAAATTGACCCGATACAGTGGAACGTTCCCCAGGTGCTGTAGGAATTGCCCAAGTGCGAGTATTTTTTACGGCTTGAATAGACTGTCCCAAACGAGCTTGTAATGCCCCCCACCAAGTACCAGTGTTTATCTGTTCGTAAAGGTTTTCTTCGGCTGTTGTAGGTAGAGATTCAGCTAAATGGGGAGGGGCGATCGCATTTTGCGCTTGTTTCCATTGCTGATAATTTTCCCCTGTAGGATTATCTGTGGGATTAATAGTTAATGGCTGGTCTGGATTGCCTAAAGGCATTGCAGTCCAGTAAGTTTCCCAAGTTTTCTCTATTTGTGCTTCCCAGAGTTTATTCCACTCCCAACAACTACCATGATGTCCTATCTGCCATTTTTTTAAATCTCGTTTACATATTTCTTGTTCGCTTAGAAACTCCTTTAATAATATTTCATCTATTTTCTGCTGATTTTTAGTATCTTTAAGAAACTCTAGGGTTCGTTTTTTGATATCTTCCCTAACTTTTTTGGCAATCTCTGACCATTCTTCTATTAAGCATTTTCTTAATTCCTCTCCCAATTCTCTAGCTGCTTCTTTTCCAGGAACTAAAGCCGTAATCACATTAGGAAATCCAGCCGTACTTAAACTTGTAGAAATGCCATTATCAAATCTACCAACTGGAGATGTTCCGTCTTGAAAACAAGCAAAATTAGCTGCAAAATCTGGATATTTTTTAACAATTAAAGCATCGATAATTTCTTGACTCCAAAGAGAAGGAGTAATCACAGCATCAGACCCATAAGTTTCGGCAATATACCAACAGAGTTTAACACTGAGATAATGCAGTAGATAGGAACCTGCCCAAAAATCGACAAATTTTCGGGATGCTTTAATAAATTCTTGTACTGGGGAGAAGGTAAAGAGAAAAAGATAGGGATGTTGGGATTTACCTCCTTCTTGCCAATGTTCGGGATACATCGCCCCAACTAGAGCGGAAACGGTACTTTTGTAGCTATGTAGGGGACAATCAGGAAGGATGCTGTGAGCAGGATAGAGGAAAAAATCATTCTGGTTTTGTCGGATGAGTTCGGGATAAAATCGCCAAAACCACCAAAATAGTTTTTCTATATCTGTTTCTGAGGTAATCTCTGCGGGAATTTCTGGTCGTGAGTCTTGTGAAGTAATATTTCGAGTTTGTCCACTGATGGGATGTTTCACGCTATTAATATTAGTGCCTTGAGCCTCTCCTAGATTAACGCGATCAGAGGAACTAGCTATTTGCTGGGGTAACTCTTCCTGTCCTTGTAACTCTTCTGGGTGAATAGACTGTAATTGCTGCAAAATGGAGTGGTCTTTTAGCAAGGCACAAAGTTTACGAGAATAGAAATTTGTTGAATTAATAGGGGACTCTGATTCTGGCATAATCATAAATTGCTAAGGCCTCTCTTTAAACTTTATCACGAAAACGAAAATAGTTAAGCAAAATAATTGATTAACTATCGCATCTGACAGGGGGACAAGCTAATAACCTAGAGAGCATCTCATTTATGCAAATGAGTAATTATACTTGTCCCTAAAACTGGTTTCTAGCAAGGTTTTCAATAGCTTGACATAAAAACCTGATTTAGGGGTTATAAAGGTGAGATGCTCCCTATCGCATAGGCATTAACGTGGAACAATTTCTATTGTTTCATGCCGATGGAATGGGGGGGTTCTCAACATTTTTCGCGGGTTAGACAGAATGGCTGAAAATCTAGAGTTTTCGTTGAGGTGCGTCGATGCCTTGCCCAGTAAGGCTTTGAGCCTGATGACCGAGGTAGTTATTGAGAAATATTATTAATAATCTCTATGCTTTTCAATATCCCACGAAAAATCGCTGTACAATCCTTATACAGCCTAGTTTTGCCAAGCTAGTCTTTTAACTTCTTAGCAAGTTTAATTAATGGAAACAAGTGGGCTGCCGTGATTAGTTGGTTGGCATTTTCAGGCGCCTTTTAACTTCTTAGCAAGTTTAATTAATGGAAACCATCCAAGTAGGGGCAATTCATGAATTGCCCCTACTGCTTTTAACTTCTTAGCAAGTTTAATTAATGGAAACGATAGCTTGCTCCTTAAGCTCCTCGTCATCCCAATCTTTTAACTTCTTAGCAAGTTTAATTAATGGAAACCATAAACACGATCTCCTTTGGTGTGTTAGATTTATCTTTTAACTTCTTAGCAAGTTTAATTAATGGAAACATGAATTTTCCTGCTTTGGTTACGATGAAACTTTTTTCCTTTTAACTTCTTAGCAAGTTTAATTAATGGAAACGCTTTTGGCCCTAGAGTCTGCACAGTCCGTGCCGCAGCCTCTTGCGGCACGGACTCTTTTAACTTCTTAGCAAGTTTAATTAATGGAAACCCAAAAAAGTCACCTTACAACAGGTAACTATGATTCTTTTAACTTCTTAGCAAGTTTAATTAATGGAAACCCTTGTTGTTGCAAAGCAAGATACTCGGCTCTTCTAGGTTCTGTGTGAGCATGGTATAATGGCAATACAGAACAGGAGGTGGGTTATGTGGATAAATTTTAATCAACTCCTCGATTTACCAAATGTAACAGGTTCTTCAGTTTGTATTATGTAATGGAGGGGAGTTATAAAAGATGGAACCCTTATAGAGAAAGACGTTTGGCGATTTTTGTCAATTATTTTCTATCTAAAGCGAACTAATCAATTAAATTTCTTGCCAGATAAGGGTTTAGTCAATTTATGCCCTCTGATCGAACTATACCTGGACTTCCCCCATACATAAATACTAAAAAATTAACAAAACCCTTACTGCAGGTCGCTTCTAAGAAAAAATTGAAAAGAGGCTACTGGGTACATTTTTTACTTGAAAATGGCTGTACCGTTGACTGTATCTGGAGT
>NZ_JAPZSR010000073.1:0-5535 GCF_027531875.1 Microcystis sp. LE19-84.1B
TGAAAATTTTTGCCTCAAACCCTATCGGCGTAAGAACTTCAGGATTTTGTGTCCAGTAGTTCATTAGTATTTCATTGCTTGAACTCAGGCTCTGTAAGACTTTTAGCCATAGCTAGTATGTTTATACGGGGGAAGTCCAGATATTACCAGATATGTCATGGGATGCTTTGCTATTCAGATAATAGTAGGTATCGGCTTTAGCGATCGCTGTTTGGGGATGTGGGGGGCGATCGCTTTTTGTGGGAATGTGGGAGGGCGATCGCTGTTTGGGGATGTGGGGGGCGATCGCTTTTTGTGGGGATGTGGGGGGCGATCGCTTTTGGGAATGTGGGAGGGCGATCGCTGTTTGGGGATGTGAAGGGGCGATCGCTTTTTGGGGATGTGAAGGGGCGATCGCTTTTTGGGGATGTGGGAGGGCGATCGCTTTTGGGAATGTGGAGGGGCGATCGCTTTTTGGGGATGTGAGAGGGCGATCGCTTTTTGGGGATGTGAGGGGCGATCGCTTTTTGGGATGTGGGAGGCGATCGCTTTTGGGAGGTGGGAGGTGCGATCGCGGTTTTGTTATTTATAATTTAAAGGGGCGATAGCGCAAGCGCTGACTTGTCAGTTCGCTGATTTGGTAGAGATATCTTGAAGAATAAATTACCATACACTTAACTGTGATGAAATAGGTTAATCTTGTTCAGTCGGTACATGATTAAACTAGGCATCACTGAACAAGTACAATCTAAAAACATGAGTAACTTTGAATATGATGAAAATAAAAGTCAAACCAATCTGGCAAAACACGGAATAGACTTCATTAAAGCGCAACAACTTTGGGAAGATGCGAATCTACTGGAGTTTCCAGCCCGAAAAGTCGAAGATGAAGAAAGATTTTTTGCTATAGGTATTATCAATCAAAAATACTGGACAGCCGTAATCACCTATCGCACCGACATTATCCGTATCGTTTCTGTCCGTCGTTCCCGTACCGAGGAGATTAAAGTTTATGAAAGCCGAAGAATTTGACCGCAAATTTGATGCTGGAGAGGATATGAGCGAATTTTTTGACCTATCCCATGCCAGACATCCCAACCGAGAAAAAGAAACAATGGAACTAAAATTACCGCTTTGGATGATTCACCAACTAGAAGCCGAAGCTCAAAAACAGGGTATTTCTACCCAAACCTTTTTAGAAAACTATTTAGTCGAAAACTTTTCCCCTGTTAGCTAAATAGTCGTAATCGCCACCTCTTCATTCCCATTCCATGTTTGAGAATAAACGCGATCGCTTTTAGAAATGTGAGAGCGATCGCTGTTGGGGATGTGAAGGGGCGATCGCTGTTGGGGATGTAGGGAGGTGCGATCGCTGTTGGGGATGTGGGAGGGTAAACTAACGCTCTTGGAGGGAGTCTGGCAAAAGTCTTACAGTCTCTAAACTCTAGCTCTCTTATGGGGTAAGCCTTCAAGCTATCGCTAACTAACAGAAACCCGAAATTTGAGTTTTTATGAGAAAAAAAGTTAGCGAGCACTTGTCAACCAAGGGTTTCAGAATCTAGATTCGGTCAGGGATTTCCGAAAGTCCCTCCAAGAGCGTTACCACTAACACCAATAGCTCATCAAAACTTTTGCAGTTATAATAGTTATAATTATTAACAACCCAGAAAATTATATTCGCAGCTATGAATAACGCATTACAATATATTTGTGATTCAGAAGGGCAAACAGTTTCCGTAGTTGTACCCATTGCCCTTTGGCAAGAAATAATGTCTCAGAGAGAGACAGCTTATCTATTAAGCAGTTCAGCCATGAAAGCAAGATTACTTGCAGCTAGAAAACGTCAAGATGGAATTTCTTTGGAAGCAGCCTGTGAAAAACTTGGAATTTGATATGGATGCTTTTGAGGACTTAGCTTGGTGGATTGAAACTGACCGTAAAAAAGCATTAAAAATCATTAAACTAATTCGTGAAGTACAACGTAATCCATTTGAAGGCACAGGACAACCCGAAGCCCTAAAACACGATCTATCTGGCTGCTGGTCAAGGCGAATAGATCAAGAACATCGTCTAGTTTATGAAGTCCTAGAGGATAAAATCAGAATTTTAGCTTGCCGCTTTCATTACTAGAAATTCGCTACTAGAAATTCGATTTTAGGAATATGGAAATGCCTTAGCGGTAGCTTACCGAAGGTATCCCTGTTCGGGGATGTGGGAGGGCGATCGCTGTTTGGGGGATGATGGAGGGCGATCGCTTTTTGGGGATGTGGAGGGGCGATAGCGCTCTTCGTGACTTGTCAGTTCACAAAACTTCAAAAAGAACGATACCATTAAATTAAAATAAGTCAAACTAATTAAGTACAGCCATGAAAACATCAGCATTCCAGAAAGCTATTGAGTCAGTCGAGATCTTATCAATAGAAGATCAAGAAATATTACTTAACCTTCTGCAAAAAAGACTGCACGAAGCAAAAAGAACCAAACTATCTCAAGAAATTACAGAAGTTCGTCAGGAATTTTATGAAGGAAACTTTCAATTTGGTTCAGTTAATCAATTCTTAGGAGAACTTGATCAACCATGAACATCGCTTGGACTCCTAAATCATTGCGTTCTTTTAAACGTCTAATCCGAAAAGATCCAAATCTTCGACCTCTGATTGAACAAACTTTATTGCAATTGGCTGAAGCTCCTTTTTATCCTAGTTTAAGTACTCACAAACTAAAAGGTGAGTTAGCTAATGTCTGGTCTTGTTCAATTGACTATAATTATCGTATTTTGTTTGAATTTTTTGAAAATACTGAAGACCAACAAGAAGCTATTTTGTTGCTCAATTTGGGAACTCATGATGAAGTATGTTGATACGAAAGTGCGATAGCGAAGCGCACTGAAGATATCGCTTTTTGGGGATGTGAGAGGGCGATCGCTTGTTAGGGATGTGGAGAGGCGATCGCTGTTTGGGGATGTGGGAGAGCGATCACGAAGCACAACCTAAAAATCATTTGCTAAAATAGAAGTAACTTAAAGTTACAGGAAAAACAAATAAATGATCACATTAGAAATGGCGATCGCTAAAATTAAACAATTACCTCTTGAACAGCGCAATGAAGTAATTAAATTTATCGAGTTCTTAGAATTTAAAGCAGGAAACATTGATATTATTTCCCAAGAAACAAAAACTACAAAGAATTACCCACTGAGAGGAAAACCTATTACCATTTCTAGGGATTTTGATGAACCAATGCCTGAACTTTGGGAAGCATTAGCAGAATGATTTTACTAGATACCCATATTTGGCTATGGTTACTTCACGATCCTAGTCAATTATCACAGGCAGCACAAACAGCTATTGAAAGTGAAGAATCTCAAAATGGCTTATTAGTTTCCGCTATTTCTGTTTGGGAAGTAGCAGTTAAATCTAGTGTCGGTAAATTAGCTCTGCCTTTACCCATTGATGAATGGTATGAGTTAGCGGAAACTCATTCAGGTATGATCATAGAACCTTTATCACCCATAGATGCAATTGCCAGTACACAATTACCAGACGATTTTCATAAAGATCCAGCAGACAGAATTTTAGTTGCTATTGCCAGACGTTATGAAATTCCCCTTGTTACCTGTGATGCCAAAATTTTAAATTATCCCCATGTAAAAACAATTTGGTAAGTGTGCAATTGCCTTTTTTTGAAAATGAGAGAGTGCGATAGCGCAAACACTGACTTGTTAGTTCGATGTTTGGGGATGTGAGAGGGCGATCACATTTCTAATACAGTATTGAGAGCGCTTATTCGACTTCATCTTGCAAATCAAGTGCGAATTTAATTGCTTGCTGAATTTCCAGCATAACTTCCTCTGGTAACTTACCTAATTTTCGCTCTAGTCTTACCGTTGGGATAGAGCCAATACCTTGAACATTAGCTATGGAATCTCGTTCCAGAAATTGTAGTCGAGGTAGTACAACCTCATAAAGACTTCCGCGATTTTGGGTGGTTAGTGGTACATAAATCGTCAAGGCTCGTGGTGGATCTGGGTCATCACGGGATACAATGATCACTGGGCGTGTTTTTGCAGCCATCCCCAAATCAGCAAGCCAAATTTCACCAAGTTTAGGGTTCATCTAACAAATCCAAAACTTCTTGCTCTACTATACGGGTTCTGAGAATATCTAAAACATCCTGATCTGCCATTTCAATGATTTCTAAAATACAATGGCGAACTTGTTCTGCTACAGCAGGTTGCCAGTAACTTAACTTTGTACTTAGTTCCGCAATTAAAGCATCCATAATAATTCTCTATACTTCTAACTATCCATATTAAACTACTTTTTCAACAAATTATTACTCAGCTTCTCATCAAATTACTATCCTAAACTAAGTTTTTGGAATATGGGAGGGCGATCGCTTTTAGGAATGGGAGGAGGTGCGATAGCGCTCTTCGTGACTTGTCAGTTCGCTGTTTGGGGATGTGAGGGGCGATCGCTTTTAGGGGATGTGGGGAAGTGCGATAGCGCTCTTCGTGACTTGTCAGTTCGCTGTTTGGGGATGTGGGAATGCGATCGCTTTTTGTGAATGTGGTGAGCGCTCGCTTTTAGGGAGATAGTCAGGAGAGCGATCGCTTTTTGGGGGTTCTAGAGGAACTGCGATCACTTTGATGCTTTCAGGAATGGTAAAGGAAATAAACTGAGGTATAATAGAACTAACAAGCAAAGAAAGACTAGGAAAATAGATATGATTACAGTAGAATTTCAAACCACTATTGAAAATGGCATCATCCAAATTCCCGAACAGTACCAACAACAGTTAAAACAACCCAATATAGTTAAAGTCACTCTTCAACAAGAAACTTCTGAACAGTCTGGAAATTACCTCCAATATTTATTAGAAAATCCGTTAAATATAAAAAAATTAACTCCAATGAAACGAGAAGAAATTTACGAAAACGAATAAAAACATGACAAATTTTCTAGATTCAAATATCTGGATATATGCACTTAATCAGAGTCAAGATATCCGAAAACATAAAATTGCTAACCGTCTAGCCACACAAACAGGACTTTATTTGAGTACCCAGGTAATCAATGAAGTTTGTGTAAACCTAATCAAAAAAGGAAATTTTTCTGAAAATCAAATTCAAAATCTTATTCAAGGTTTTTATCAAATTCATCATATCATTGAAATTGATTTGAATATATTGTTAACAGCATCCACACTAAGAACAAAATATTTATTCTCATTTTGGGATAGTTTAATTATCGCGAGCGTCAGTTAATGTGAATCAACTCTATTCAGAGGATATGCAACACGGTTTGACAGTAGAAGGATTACAAATTATTAATCCTTTTCTCTAAGCGATCGCTTTTTGGGGATGTGGGAATGCGATCCCTTTTTGTGAATGTGGTGAGCGATCGCTTTTAGGGAGATATACTTTGCACGGCTACAACTTGCATTTTTTACTCAAGGACAATAATATAGTTTAAGAGTCATAATTAGAAGCAAAGCACTCATTAAAAACATGATTAACCTAGAATTCACGGAAGAAGAAAAGAACTCACTGTATTA
>NZ_JAPZSR010000150.1:0-3859 GCF_027531875.1 Microcystis sp. LE19-84.1B
GCCAAGCTTTTCTGGTCGGAACCCCCTAAGCCGAGTTTTCAAGGTGCTGCGCCGTCCACTTGGTTTTCGAGACTGGCCTTTTAATTCTAACGTAAAGCCGCCGTTCTACGGCGGGGTTTCAGACCCAAAATTTCCGATGAAAATCGAGACCAAGGACGATCTCATAGAAGAAATTCTCGCTGCATGGAAAGACCGAATCGGTGATGACTACCTGGGTTACAGGGGTCATGTCTATCGAATGTTCAATTTCTGTTTGGCCCTCCATTCCTGCACCGAAGAAGAAAAAACCAAGTTAGCGATCGCCGCCTGCTTTCACGATCTGGGTCTTTGGTCGGCTCATACCGTGGACTACATCCCACCTTCGGTGTTTGAAGTAAAGAGGTACTTATCCGAAACTGGGCGAGAGGAATGGTCTGAGGAAATTGGACTAATGGTCGAGATGCACCATAAGGTTCGCACCTACAAGACAGACCGCCATCCGCTGGTGGAACTATTCAGAAGGGGCGATTTAGTTGATTTCTCCCTTGGTTTCTTTAAGTTCGGCATTCCTCCCGCCTATGTGGGCGAGGTCAAAAAGGCGATTCCAAATAACGGATTTCACCGCTTTCTCATAAAAGGAGCGCGCCAGTGGTTTGCAAAACATCCGTTTAGTCCGCCACCCTTCATGAAGTGGTGATGCGATGTCTGATCCCGTAGGATGGTTTGGCACAGCGTAACCCGTCAAAAACATTGATGATTAAAGGCGATCATTTTTGGGCATTGCCAAATTTTCCTCAACTTGGCGATCGCTTTTGGGGCAGGGGGAGGAGCGATCGCATCTATCCTAGGGTAGAACGCTGATTGCAAAGGATGGTCAGTCAGCCAGATAGTCAACAGTTTACCCGAAAAAGCTAGATTTTGTCACAAAATTTAGTATTACTTAGGGCTGTGTATAAAAAAGTTGCGAATTGTTAACCCTAGCTTTGCTAGGAACGCAAAATATGATATTGTTACCCCAAGGCCGTAAAAAACGGCAAGCTTTTCAGTCTTTTTAAACATCAGGTCGCTACATTCTACAGCTATTTTCGCTCAAAAAAACCGATTTTCTAGGCATTCCTATGACTTATCTTGTTGAAAATCCTTCTACAACCTTTTATTCCTATACCGATACGGGGGTTGATCCCCTGAAAACCGCTCACGGAGTTTATATCACGGTTCACGGACATTTTTACCAACCACCGCGAGAAAATCCCTATCTAGACAGAATTGAACGGCAACCGAGCGCCCATCCCTTCCACAATTGGAATGAACGCATCCATCACGAGTGTTATCGTGCCAATGCTTTTGCACGCATTTACAATGACCGGGGGGAAGTGATCAAAATAGTTAATAACTACGAATATCTCAGCTTTAACATCGGGGCCACCCTCATGTCATGGATGCAATCCCATGATCCCGAAGTTTACCAACGCATCCTGGCAGCGGATCAAAAAAGTTGTCAACGCTTAAACGGTCATGGTAACGCCATCGCCCAGGTCTATAATCATATCATTCTGCCCCTAGCCAACAAACAGGACAAATACACCCAAATTCGTTGGGGAAAAGCCGATTTTCAGCACCGTTTCGGCCGCGATCCCGAAGGAATGTGGTTAGCGGAAACAGCCATTGATTTAGCCACAGTGACAGCTTTAATCGATGAAGGGATTAAATTCACCATTTTAGCCCCTTCCCAGGCCCTGCGCTGTCGTCCTTTCCCTAGCGACCATGATCCCCATCCCCAATGGCACGCGGTGGCCGGAGGTCAAATCGATCCCACCCGTCCCTATCGCTGTTACATCCCCGATGGTCGTTATCTGGATATTTTCTTCTACGATGGTCCAATTTCTCGCGATATGGGCTTTAATGATGTCCTAGCCAGTAGTGATTTTCTCGTCGGTCGTCTGGGACAAGCAATTAAAGGGGATCATCGTCCCTCCCAGTTAATCAGCGTCGCTACCGATGGGGAAACCTTCGGCCACCACAAACAGGGGACAGAGAAGTGTCTTAGCTATGCTTTTACGGAATCTTTCCCTAAAAACGGCTGGACAGTCACCAATTTCGCCCATTATCTCAGTATTTGCCCCCCCACTTGGGAAGTGGAATTAAAACCCGTAACTGCGTGGAGTTGTGTCCATGGCGTAAATCGTTGGCAGGATGACTGTGGTTGCGGGGGAGGGGGAAATTACCAGCAAAAATGGCGTAAACCCCTGCGGGAGTCCCTAAATTGGCTCAGAGATGAGTTGATTAAGGTCTATGAGATTCAGGGACAGGAATTTTTCCGGGATCCTTGGCAGACAAGGGATGACTACATTGCAGTTATTTTAGATCGATCCCCAGACGCGATCGAACATTTCCTGGCCCTGCATCAAAGTCGTACCCTGAGTAAAAGCGAGAAAATCGATGCTTTGCGTTTATTAGAAATGCAAAGACAAGCTTTATTGATGTTTACCAGTTGTGGCTGGTTTTTTGAGGAAATTTCTCGACCTGAAGGTACGCAAATTTTGAGATATGCTGGCCGGGCCCTGGAATTAGCCGGAGAAGTGGCTGGAATTCAATTAGAAATGAATTTCCTCAGTCGTCTAGCTTTCGCTCCCAGTAACGTTAAGTTATATCAAGATGGGGCCGATGTCTATCGACAATTGGTCACTTCTGCGCGGGTCGATTTGGAACGGGTGGCGGCCCATTACGCCATTAGTTCCCTATTTACCAATTATCCTAGTCATCATCGGATTTATTGTTACAATACCCGTCAATTAGATTATCAAAAACAAGCGATCGGGTCTTTAACTTTAGCAGTGGGACAGGTGGAATTAACCTCGGAAATTACCGAAGAAAGTGAACATTTTGTCTTTGCTGTTCTACATTTAGGAGGTTGGGATTTTTACTGCTGCATTCAACCGTTTAACAGTCGGTTAATCTATACCAATCTTAAGGATCATCTCTTTGAATCTTTACAACAGGCCAGTGTTTCGACCATGATCGTAGAAATGGGGCGCGGATTGGGAGAAAACTTCTTTGCTTTACCCCATCTTTTTGCCGATGAAAGACACCGGATCATGCAGAAGGTGACAGCCGAAACTAAAAAACGTCTCGATCAACTATACACCCAAGTTTATCGGGATAATTACGGCATTTTAGCGGCTTTCCAACGGGATGAGCTGCCCGTACCTCAAGAGTTACAGGTAGCGGCCGATATTGCCATTTCTCACCGTTGTTTACAGGTGATTACTGCCCTAGAAAAGGATTTTGAGCATCGGCAAGCGACGGAGAATAATCTCGATCAATTATTTGCTATTGCTAAGGAGGCCAATCATTTACACTGTCAATTAAACATCCCCGAAGCGCGTCAAATCTTAGAAAGTCTGCTCTGGCAATCTCTTGGGAAATTATTACACGATGGCGATCCTTTAACGGCGGAGGAGGATACTCGCTTAATCACCCGTTTAATTGAAGTTAGCCAACAATTAAAGCTAGGATTATCCCTCGATCGCTCTCAGGAATTATACTATTATTACTTCCATGATCGTCTAGTTCCTAATTCTTTGCGGTCTAATTCAATAGATGTTTCCTGTCCCTGGCCGATGACTCAATTAAAATGGTTATTACTATTAGGACAGGTGTTAAAAGTTGATGTGAGTATTTGGCTGTGAAATCAGTCAAAGGGTGGGCAATGCTCACCCTTTGATGATTAAGTGGGTTAGGTGTTGACATCCTCGCCGCCCTAAAAGTGCGGCGATTCCTAAACCTCACGATTTAAGTTTCTGCTTCCACCACCGTCGCATACCACAGTTAAAAAACCATGTACTGTCTTACACAGAGTCCACAGACTTTCGCCCCATTT
>NZ_JAPZSR010000127.1:0-27503 GCF_027531875.1 Microcystis sp. LE19-84.1B
AATTAAAGCCTTTAAAGGTAAGCTTAAATGGGAAGGAAACCTTGAGGAAATGAGGCACAATCAATGATTCTTGTGGATTCTAGTGTTTGGATTGATTATTTCAATGGTTATAATACTACGGAAACAACAGAACTTGATTTACTGCTGGGAGTTGAGCCGATAGCTATTGGTGATATTATTCTCACCGAAGTTCTCCAAGGTTTTAGGGTTGGTTTTCCATAGGTAATTCAGTTGCCTGTCATCGTCCAATCTTCTGCTCTTAAACCGGCAATTTGCCCAAAATCTGAGAGATTTCGCGTCAGCAGGATAGCCTGATTAACCATTGAGATAGCAGCAATCTTCAAATCCATCGAACCCAAACGAGGGTAAGTTACCCGAAGTTCTTGAAAAACTTGACCTGCCTTTTCATCAAAGCCGACAATGGGAATCGTGCGATAATTAGCGAGGTGCTTTTCTAGCCTTCGATAGGCAACAACTTGGGTTTCAATCGAACTGGTCTTGGCTATGTAACTGAGCCATCCCCGCATTTGTTCTTCGTAGGTGATAATTGTGGTAGCAACTTCGCTGCTCGTAATAGCAGCCAGTTTTTTCAGCAATTGTTGTGCCGGTTGACCCCCGCGATCGAGAATACTAATATGATCGGTGTCAAGGAGATACATTTCAGGATTCGGATGCTTCCTCGGCTAATGGTTTTAGGGACTGACGGTACTCTTGACCAAACTGCATTGCCTCTTCGTAAACCGGATCATCAGCAAAAGTGCCGACAATTTTTTCCCACCAGGGAGTTTCGCTGACAGTAGGTAGCAAACGCTTAAGCAGTGCTACTTCAGCTTCTAAAGCTGCTAGTCTTATCTCTAGATCAGTGCTTAACATGGTTGATATATCCTCCTATTCTGCTCTTGCTCGAAGGTTAGGGACTTGCGTGGGAATAATATCCCAGCCAGAAAATCGCTCTGTAGAAGAATCAGACCAGCCAGATGGCACATTATCAAAGCGCAAGTCCCTTAGCTGCGAAGGCGCTCGAAGGCTCTCCCCCTACTTAGAGTGATCAGCAAACCTGATCGATCGGAGGGCGCAAGCTTTGCGCCCCTACAGTAACGGATTTTGTCCACAATGTAGGGGCGAACTGCGTTCGCCCAAAAGGTACATTATCAAAGCGCAAGTCCCTTAGCTTTAAAACAAAATTTGTTTCAACGCCAGAAGCCATACGATGAACTGATGAAACCATACACAGCACTCTGGGTAAAATTACTAATGAACGATTGTACACAATTCTGTCTTTAAGTCAAGTTGCTTTACAAAACTTCAAGCAATTTCTTGACAAAATTTAAACTTTTTTCTCATTTTTGAACCCTCAAAAATTAATCATGCAAGAGGTTTAATCTACTATACACAACTAGGGATACTATGAGAACTAACATTGTCATTGATGATCAACTCATGGCTGATGCTCTTAAAGCTACTGGACTCTCCTATTCTTTGTGTGATAAGTTTGACCTATATAGTAGTGATCGATCTTTGTGTCCTTTGTGTCTCTGTGGTTCGTTCCCCTCACTATTTAGGGCTTGCTGAATAAATGTGAAATGTAGGCAAGGTAGGGGTTTTGTGGCTTTTCTTGCGAAACAGGTGTAATATTTTGAGAGAATCGTCGTTCAAAACCTTGGGTCTTCATCGGCCCGCGTCCTGTAGGGGCGAAGCATTCGGGCAATAACCTATCGGTGAAACCGTAGATTTTCTATCCGAATGCTTCGCCCGTACTTTTTGCCGCAAACCCTATTTATTGCTGGCAGTCTTCATTGACTATCTAGATCAAAAAAAACCAGTCTTCCCTAATTTTTCGGGAAAACTGGACAAACTAATCTTGAGATTTTAACCGACGTTAGCGGTTTGTTTTTGGCTAAAAAATGCCGCTAAAACCTGTTGGGCAATCTGGGGACTGGTTAAACCCAAATCAGCGAAAGATTCCTCTGGTTTTGCGTGGTCCACTAATTTATCGGGAACCCCGAAACGCTTGACCGGAACTAGAATATTAGCATCCTGTAAAGCTTCCAAAACCGCAGAACCAAAACCACCCATCAAACAACCTTCTTCCAAAGTCACCACCTTACCAAGACGTTGGGCAAGGGGAAAGATAAGTTCTGTATCAAGGGGCTTGACAAAACGAGCATTAACCACTGTGGCTTCGATGCCGTGTTCGCTGAGGATTTCGGCCACTTGCAGGGAAGTATTGACCATCGTGCCGTATCCTAACAGGAGAACATCATCGCCACTGCGGAGAATTTCGCCCTTACCGATGGGTAAAGCTTCCCAACCCTCTTCCATCAGGGGAACCCCTAAACCGTTGCCCCGGGGGTAACGCATGGCAATGGGGCCGCTAGTATGATTAATCCCGGTTACGACCATTCTTTGCAGTTCTGCCTCATCTTTCGGGGCCATAATGGTCATATTGGGGATACAACGCAGGTAGGCGATATCGTACATCCCTTGGTGGGTCGGTCCATCGGCCCCGACAATACCGGCCCGGTCCATACAGAAGAAAACCGGGAGATTTTGAATGCAGATATCGTGAATAATCTGATCAAAAGCCCGCTGCAGGAAAGTAGAGTAAATGGTGACAACCGGGCGCATTCCTTCGCAAGCAAGACCACCGGCGAGAGTAACGGCGTGTTGTTCGGCAATTCCCACATCGATGTACTGTTTCGGTAGTTTTGCCTGAAATTTATCTAACCCTGTCCCGGTGGCCATAGCAGCGGTGATACCGATAATGCGCGGGTCATTTTCCGCTAATTTAGTGAGAGTATGCCCGAAAACTTTGGAATAAGCGGGAGGTTTCGGTTTACTGGAGGGAATCGGTTTACCCGTGGCTAAATTAAAGGGATTTTGGGCATGATAACCCACTTGATCTTTTTCGGCCCATTCGTAGCCTTTGCCTTTAACGGTGGCAACGTGGACGAAAACCGGTCCGTGGACCTTATGGGCCTGTTTAAAAGTGGCGATTAATTCGGGAATATTATGACCATCAATCGGGCCAAAATATTTAAAGCCCAATTCCTCAATGACAGCACCGACTTTGGGAACTGCTAACCGTTTCATCCCTTCTTTGACTCGTTCCATTTCGGGAGTGAGGGAGTCACCGAAGAAGGGTAGATTTTTCAATTGTTCTTCGAGATTATCAGCGATAAACTGGACGGGTTCGCTTAGACGAACTTTATTGAGATAACGGGAAATTGCCCCGACGTTCGGGGAAATGGACATCTCGTTATCGTTGAGAATAACCATGATGTTGGTGTTCGGTAAATGTCCAGCATGGTTAATCGCTTCTAGGGCCATACCCCCGGTTAAAGCGCCGTCACCGATGATCGATACCACCTTGAAATCTTCCCCCTTGGCATCCCGGGCTAAAGCCATTCCTAACCCCGCAGAAATGCTCGTGGAGGCGTGTCCAGCCCCAAAATGGTCAAATTTGCTCTCGCAACGTTTTAGATAGCCCGCAACGCCGTTTTTTTGGCGCAGGGTGTGAAAATCGTTATAGCGGCCGGTGAGGAGTTTGTGCGGATAAGCTTGGTGTCCCACGTCCCAAAGGACTTTATCGCGATCGAGATCGAGGGTTTGGTAAAGGGCGATCGTTAGTTCTACGACTCCTAACCCCGGTCCCAAATGTCCACCGGTAGCGGCGATCGTCTGGAGGTGTTTTTCGCGAATCTGACGGGCAATATCTTCTAATTGACGGAGTGATAAACCATGTAACTGGTTGGGATGAGTAATTTCACTTAGGTGCATATCGGCTTCTTTTTCAAAGTAGTTTATCCCTATACCAACTGTATAGGATCTTCAGTCTGAGATGAAGGAAAATCTAGGCTAATCTGGCCGCCGTGCGTAAGATTTGGCCGGCTAACATGGCGGCCCCAAAACCATTATCGATATTAACCACACCGATGCCGACCGCGCAGGAATTGAGCATAGTTAACAAAGGAGCAATACCGCCGAAACTGGTTCCGTAACCGATACTGGTGGGAACGGCGATCACCGGGCGATCAACTAATCCCGCTACCACACTTGGTAAGGCTCCTTCCATTCCCGCAACAACAATTAACACATCAGCAGCATCCAGTAGATGGCGATGATTCAAGAGGCGATGAATTCCCGCTACTCCCACATCCCAGAGACGCTGCACGGAAAAACCGCATAATTGAGCAGTAACCGCCGCCTCCTCCGCTACGGGAATATCGGCAGTTCCCGCCGTTAGGATGGAAATTATCCCTTTTGGGGGATTTTCTGGAGCGGCTGCGGCAATGGCACAGATGCGGGCCAAGGGATAATAAACTAAGTCTGTTACCTGTTCCTGTAGCTGGACTGCTATCTCTGCTTCAATGCGGGTGGCCATAACCACGGGACTATTTTGACGCAATACACCGATAATTTGGGCGATTTGAGCGGTGGTTTTACCCGGCCCCCAGATAACCTCCGGAAATCCCGTTCTTAATTGACGATGATGGTCAATTTTAGCGAAGTCTTCCACCGGTTCAAAGGCTAGATGTTTAAGTTTATCTAAAGCTGTCTCCGGGTTAATTTCTCCCCTGGCAACGGCGGTCAGCAGCGATCGCAAATCGGCAGCATGGAACATGGTCAGTTATCAGTTATCAGTTATCAGTTATCAGTTATCAGTGGGTAAGTTAACAGTTATCAGATTTGAGTTTTAAGTGAGCAGTATGTGTTAAGTGACCAGTATTAAATAGCAGTTTCTTGCCATCTTTTCACTGATTACTGTTCACTGATTACTGCTCACTGATTACTGCTCACTGCTATTAGGAGGCCATGGTAGCTGCGGGACGGCGGCGGCGATAAGTACGATTGTTCGCTGGTTCCGTTGCCGCCGCTTGCAGGAGGAAAATCACTAGAGGTTGACTCTTTAACTCCCGTTTGATTAAACGTTGCAAAGTCGTCTCGATTTCGGCCCGCAAACCGGCCCAATCCTGAACCCCCGTCGCAGTTTTAAATTCACCAATGCGATCGCTTAAACAGCGTTCGATCGCCCGAATAATTAACTGATTCAGCAGCGGGATTTCCACTTTTGTCACCACACCGCGCAAATTAATCTCTGGAGGTGCGCTTAATTGTCCCTCAGCGTTAACGAAGGCGGCGATCGTAATCACACCATCTTCGGCTAACTGTTGTCTTTCCTGCATAATGTGTTCGTGGACCACACCCGCTTGATCGACTAACTCGATTCCCGAAGGTACTGGTGCGCCGAGGCCAATGCGATCGCTGGTTAACTCGATCGTGTCACCATTTTTGACAATTACCATATTTTCGGCGGGAATCCCCATACTTTGGGCCATCTGAGCGTGTTTGACCAGCATTCGGTGTTCTCCATGCACTGGCACAAAAAACTTCGGCCGCGTCAAAGATAACATCAATTTATGGTCTTCTTGGGAACCATGGCCGGAAACGTGAATTCCCTTATCGCGTCCGTAAACCACGTTAGCACCCTGCATCATCAGACGATCAATTGTATTAACCACAGCGATGGTATTACCCGGAATCGGATTAGCGGAAAAGACAATCGTATCCCCCTGACGCGCACGAATATGAGGATGTTCACCCTTAGAAATCCGCGTCATGGCCGCTAAAGGTTCCCCCTGGGATCCTGTAGTTAAAATGACGATTTTATCATCGGCTAAATTGCGGGTCGCTTTCAAGGGTTCAAATATATCGTCGGGACATTTAATATACCCCAAATTACGCGCATGAGCGATGACATTTAACATTGATCGACCCACTACCACCACTTTCCGGTTAAATTTCTGGGCCAATTTCAACACCAGATTAATCCGATGCACCGAGGAAGCAAAGGTAGTAATCATAATCCGTCCCGTTGCTTGGTTAAAAACCCGCTCTAAACCGGGATAAACGGAAGCTTCCGAGGGAGTATAACCGGGTACTTCCGCGTTAGTGGAATCACTCAATAAACATAGCACTCCTTTCTCGCCATGTTCGGCAATTTTTTGCAGATCAAAAAATTCGCCATCCACGGGAGTATGGTCAATTTTAAAATCTCCTGTGTGAATAATTATCCCTAAAGGAGTGTGAATTGCTACACAAAAACTATCGGCGATCGAGTGGGTATTGCGGATATATTCCACCATGAAAGATTTACCTAAACGCACCATTTGCCGAGGAGCAACGGTTTCTAATTTGGTACGATTTACTAATCCTGCTTCTTCCAATTTATCCCGCAATAAAGCCATCGCTAGACGCGGACCGTAGATAATTGGTACATCAAATTGTTTGAGATGGTAGGGAATACCACCGATATGATCTTCGTGACCGTGGGTGACGATCATACCCTTAATTTTATGGCGATTTTCTCTTAGATAAGTCATATCGGGAAGCACTACATTGACCCCGTGCATATCATCGGAAGGAAAAGCTAAACCAGCATCCAGGAGAATAATCTCATCATCGTATTCAAAAACACAGGTGTTTTTGCCGATTTCGTGTAGTCCTCCTAGGGGAATGATCTTTAGTTTTGCTTGGGTTTTATCTTGAATCATTAGGTATCCTTTGATGGTAAGTTATGGTGATTTTTCAGGTGGTTTTTGTGGACGGGAAATCTCAAAAAATGGATAGTTAGACTTATTCTAACTAGGGAAATAACACCTAGTTAAATTCACTTAGTATCAATACTTTCTAGCAGTTCTAAACTATATTTCTTTTCTAGTTAAGCTATTAACATTATAACCTATTTCTCGAAAAAATCCTAGTTTAGTTAGCCAAATTTTCTAATATTTTTCTAGATTAAAGCCAATTCTTGCATAATTTTTGCTAATCCTTCTTCTAGTTCGGGACTTAGGGAACATAAAGGAAGTCTTAGACCCCCCACTTCCCAACCGACTAGATTTAAGGCCGCTTTAATTGGAATTGGATTAGTGGCACAGAATAAACCTTTAAACAGGGGAAATAATTTCAAATTAATCTCGATCGCTTTGGCCGCATCTCCAGTTAATAAAGCTTGAATCATTCCTTGGATTTCTTCTCCCACTAGATGACTAGCAACACTGACCACTCCCACCGCACCACAGGTCATTAGGGGTAAGGTGAGAAAATCATCGCCGGAATAAATAGCGAAATTTTCAGGAGTATGACAGTAAATCTTACAGGTTTGTTCTAAATTACCACTAGCTTCTTTTACCGCCACAATATTATCAACTGCTGCCAGTTTAATAATCGTTTCTGGGGTCATATTTTGACCCGTGCGACCAGGTATATTATAAAGCATCACCGGCAGATCGGGACAAGCTTTGGCAATGGTGCGAAAATGCTCATATAAACCCTCTTGGGGAGGTTTATTGTAGTAGGGAACCACTTGTAAAGAACCATCTAAACCCAGTTTAGCAGCCTGTTGGGTCGCTTCGATCGCTTCGGAAGTGGAATTAGAACCCGTCCCCGCAATCACTTTTCCCCGACCATTAACCGCTTTTTTGACAATACTAAATAGTTCGTACTCTTCCTGCCAACTTAGGGTGGGTGATTCTCCCGTCGTCCCACAGACCACTATACCATCGCTACCGTGGGTAACTAGATAATCGGCCAATTTTTCCACCATCCCATAATTAACTTGACCCTCGACGGTGAAGGGTGTCACCATCGCCGTAATTACTCGTCCAAAATATGTTTCACTCATTGATCAGTTATCAGTTATCAGTTATCAGTTATCAGTTATCAGTTATCAGTTATCAGTTATCAGCTTCTGAAGGCAAGAGGCAAAAGAAAGAATCTGGCAATCCTCCTAAGTAGGGAGGCACAATTAATTATTTGTAGGATGGGTTAGGGTAGGACCATTTAATTGATTATTATTCATTCTTAATCCTCCTGACTACTGACTCCTGGCTCCTAACCCCAACAACAATTTTTGATTTTTACCAGAGGTCTAGTTATCATCGCCTTGATCTAGCTGATGGCTGATAGCTTAATTATCAAACCGTTGCTAATCTGGAACCGACGAGATTTTTCTTAACTAAAAGTTCGGCAATTTGTACAGCATTTAAAGCCGCACCCTTGCGAATTTGATCGCCGCATAGCCACAATTCTAGACCGTTAGGATGGGAGATATCTTGACGAATGCGTCCCACTAATACTTCATCGCGACCGGTGGCATCAATTGGCATGGGAAAATAATTAGCGTCCCAATCTTCCACTAATTTTACCCCCGGAGCAGACTCAAGAATTTCTCTGGCCTTCACCACAGAAAAAGGCCGACTAAATTCTAGGTTAACCGATTCCGAATGGGCCCGCAGGACGGGAACCCTCACACAGGTGGCGCTAACCCGCAGCTCTGGACAAGCAAAAATCTTGCGGGTTTCGTTGACCATTTTCATTTCTTCCTCGCAGTACCCTTGACCATTAATTGGGGTATTGTGGGGAAAAAGATTAAAAGCGAGGGGATAGGGGAAGGAATTAGTGGGAGGTTGCCGATTGTCAAGAATTGCTTGTGCTTGCTGTTTTACCTCCTCCATCGCTCGCGCTCCAGCACCACTAGCGGACTGATAAGTAGAAACTACTACTCGCTCGATCGCCTGTACTTGGTGGAGAGGCCAGATCGCCACTCCTAAAAGAATTGTCGTACAGTTGGGATTAGCGATAATGCCCCGGTGATTGTCCACACTGTCGGGATTGATTTCCGGGACAACTAAAGGCACTTCGGGATTCATGCGAAAAGCACTGGAGTTATCGATAATCGTCGCACCGGACTCGACAATAGTTTTCGCCCAAGCTTTCGAGGTGGCCCCCCCCGCAGAAGCAAGAACGATATCCACGTCCTGAAAAGAGCGCTCGTTTACCGCTTCGATTAGGAGACTTTCGCCCCGAAAATCGAGGGTTTTTCCAGCAGAACGCTCGGAAGCCAGTAATTTTAGACTAGCGAGAGGAAATTGACGACTAGCTAATAACTCTAGTAATTCCGTTCCCACGGCCCCGGTGGCTCCTAAAATAGCGACCCGTACTTTTTGACTCAAATTGTGTGACCTCCTGACGAGTTGGGTGATGATAATGATCCGAAGAAATCGTTACAGTAAAAAATCTTTTTTGTCCACCGAGTTATTCTAAAACTTGGATTGATCGGCTTTTGATCAGCAAAATTTTCTGATTGGGCTTAACTGCCCCAAGGACGGAATAAATTAAATATACCCCATTGACCGCTAAAATAAAAAGATTGTGAGAGCTTGGGGAACAACTGCAGCTATTCCCCTAGAATATCATGAGCGGGACGGATTCACCGCAGGCGTAAACACCGCTCACCCTATTATAAACGTTCCTTGTCGTAAGAGCTAGAAAAATCAATGAAAGTTATTCAGGAAAAGCTTCCTGCCAGTCAGATAGGTTTAGAAATTGAAATTCCCGCCGAAACCACGAAAAACACCCACGAGAAAGTGGTAAATAATTTAGCGAAGTCGGCCAATATACCCGGTTTTCGCCCCGGTAAGGTTCCCCGTCAGATTCTTCTGCAAAGATTGGGAACTAAGGCAGTAAAAGCGGCGGTAATTGAGGAATTACTGGAAAATTGCCTCGAATCTGCCCTAAAACAGGAGGGGATCGAGTCCCTGGGTAATCCCCAGCTATTGTCTAAGTTTGAGGATTTGATCGCTACCTATGAACCGGGTAAAGCTTTGACTTTTTCAGTTTCCGTGGATGTGACCCCGACAATTATTCTCGGAGATTACGAAAATCTGAGCGTTACTGCCGAAGAAACCGTTTATGATCCCGAATCCGTGGAAAATTGGTTTAAAGAGCGTCAAGAACAGTTAGCGACATTGGTTCCCGTGGAAGATCGCGGGGCGCAGCTGGGAGATGTGGCGATCGTTGATTATCGGGGCAAATCCGCCGAAACTGGCGAGGATATCCCAGATATTGACGGCGAAGATCTGCGGGTGGATATGGAAGCAGGACGCTTTATCGAGGGTATGGTGGAAGGAATTATCGGCATGAAACCGGAAGAAGTCAAAGAGATGACTTTAACTTTCCCGGAAGATTATCCCAAAGAAGATGTGGCAGCAAAAGCGGTAATTTTTACCATTACGATGAAAGAGTTAAAGGCAAAGGAATTACCAGAGCTTGACGACGATTTTGCCCAAGAAGTCAGCGATCAGGAGACAATCGCCGAATTAAGAGCAAGTTTAGAGAAACGTTTCCAAGAACAAGCGGAGAAGGAAACCAAAGAAAGCATTTATGACGCTTTAACCAAGGAATTAGTCAAGGGTGCGACTTTAGATTTACCGGAGACGCTGATCGAAAAGGAAGTGACGCATATTTTGACCCAAAGCTTCATGGAATTTCAACAAATGGGGCTAGATGTCAACCAGTTGTTTACAAAAGATAATATTCCCAAAATGCGGGAAAACACCCGTCCCGATGCGATCGAAAGTCTGAAAGAGACTCTCGTGGTACAGGAATTGGCTAAAGTCGCCAGCATTGAAGTCAGTCCCGAAGCGGTAACGGAAAAAATCGCTAAAATCATGGAGCAATTGTCCGATCGCGACATAGATAAGCAGCGTCTAGAACAGGTGATCACCGAAGAAATGCTGGCGGAAAACACCCTAGCATGGCTGAAGGAAAAGGCTACTATCACCCTCGTCCCCAAAGGTTCCCTAGAGGAAGAAACAAGCGAGGAAGAGGAAACAGAAGAAACCTTCGCATTCACCGAAGTGGAAGTGTTGGCAGCCGAGGAAGAATAACCGTAAGGAGTTAGCAGTCGTGTTGGGGTGTTGGGGTTTTAGGGTATTGCTTGAATTCCCCCATTCCCCCATCCCCTGATCACTGATAGCTGATCACTGATAGCTGATCACTGATAGCTGATCACTGATAACTGATAACTGATTGGGGTGTTGGGGTGTTGGGGTTTTAGGGTATTGCTTGAATTCCCCCATTCCCCCATCCCCTGATCACTGATAGCTGATCACTGATAGCTGATCACTGATAGCTGATCACTGATAGCTGATCACTGATAACTGATAACTGATAACTGATGACTGATTCCTGCCAACAAAGGAAAACTTAGGGCATAATAGATGGACAGAAGTGCTAAAGATGCTTAACATTTGCCAGTAAAAGCTCCACAGCCAAGCAAAAACCCTAAGATTGTGATAGCGGAACCGAAAAAATTATGCTCGAATCGAGATCACCTGACTACCCAATTACCAGTAATTGTCGCCCTGCTATCTACGCCAACACGGGGAGAAACTCCCTAGCTAACGTTTTACCCGTGGTAATCGAACAGTCTGGCATGGGTGAACGGGCTTTTGATATCTATTCTCGACTCCTGCGCGAGAGAATTGTCTTTTTGGGAACTCCCGTCGATGATCAGGTCGCTGATTCGATCGTTGCCCAACTCCTCTACTTGGAGGCAGAAGATCCCGAAAAAGATATCCAACTCTATATCAACTCCCCCGGCGGTTCCGTTTATGCTGGACTAGCTATCTACGACACCATGCAACAAATTCGCCCCGACGTGGCGACAATTTGTTTCGGTTTAGCCGCTAGTATGGGAGCATTCCTGCTTTGTGGTGGCGCGGCAGGTAAACGGATGTCCCTACCCAGTAGCCGGATCATGATTCACCAACCCCTCGGCGGCGCCCAAGGTCAAGCTAGTGATATCGCCATCCAAGCCAAAGAGATCCTCTATATTAAACAGAGACTCAATACCATGCTGGCTCACCACACCGGTCAACCCTACGATCGCATCGCCAACGACACCGAACGGGACTTTTTCATGTCGGCCGTCGAAGCCAAAGAATATGGGTTAATCGATCTGGTGATTTCCCGTCCCGAACTGCCCGATCCTACCGTTCCCGTTACTTCCCTGTAAATAATAAACTATGTCTAAATACGACTCCCACCTCAAGTGTTCATTTTGCGGCAAATCCCAGGAACAAGTGCGAAAATTAATCGCCGGGCCGGGGGTCTATATTTGTGACGAGTGTGTGGAACTGTGTAACGAAATTCTCGATGAGGAATTGATGGAACCGCCTAGTCCGGTCGCCCCAGTGGAGGAACGTCCCAACAAACGGCGATCGGGCCAAAACAAAACCACTTGGGAACAAATTCCCAAACCAAGAGAGATTAAAAAATACCTTGATGACTACGTTATCGGTCAAAATGAGGCGAAAAAAGTGCTTTCTGTGGCCGTTTATAACCATTACAAACGCCTCAAAGATATCCAAACCCAAAAAGCCAGTGGCGGCAATCCGGAAGATAGCATCGAACTGCAAAAATCTAATATTCTGTTAATCGGGCCGACGGGATCGGGAAAAACCCTTCTAGCTCAAACTCTGGCCAAAATCCTCGATGTACCTTTTGCTGTCGCCGATGCCACCACTTTAACCGAGGCTGGTTATGTGGGGGAAGATGTGGAAAATATTCTCCTGCGTCTGTTACAAGTGGCAGATTTAGACGTGGAAGAGGCGCAGCGGGGCATTATCTACATCGATGAAATCGATAAAATTGCCCGTAAGAGCGAAAATACCTCGATTACCCGGGATGTGTCCGGAGAAGGGGTACAGCAAGCTTTACTGAAAATGTTAGAGGGAACGATCGCCAATGTTCCCCCCCAAGGCGGCCGCAAACACCCCTATCAGGATTGTATTCAGATCGACACCAGCAATATCCTGTTTATCTGCGGTGGGGCGTTTGTCGGTTTAGATAAGGTGATCGATCAGCGTCTCGGTAAAAAATCCATGGGCTTTATTCAACCGGGAGATGGCCAAGCTAGTAAGGATAAGGTAGCGGCAGGGTTATTAAAACAAATGACTCCCGATGATTTAGTCAAATTTGGCATGATTCCAGAGTTTGTCGGTCGAATTCCCGTCCTAGCGGCACTGTCACCCCTGGATGAGGAAGCTTTAATCGCTATCCTGACGCAACCCCGCAACGCTTTGGTGAAACAGTATCAAAAACTGTTGAAGATGGACAATGTACAGTTAGAGTTTAAATCTGATGCCGTCCTAGCGATCGCCCAAGAGGCCTATCGTCGCAAAACTGGGGCCCGGGCCCTACGGGGTATTGTCGAGGAATTAATGCTCGATGTCATGTACGAATTGCCCTCGCGCAAAGACGTGAAACGATGTTTAATCACCCGCGAAATGGTGGAAAAACGCTCTACAGCAGAGCTATTGGTTCATCCTTCCTCTCTACCCAGTCAAGAATCCGCTTAAGGGGAAAAATCGAGGTTAACCATGCTGAACACCGTTCCCGCGATCGTCAAAGAAGGCCAGATCGAACTCCTCGAATCCGTGCCGATTCCAGAGGGTACTAGGGTTTTAGTCACCCTCATCCCGGAGGAGACAAACTCGGATTTCTGGCAAAAAGTCAGCGAAACTGCACTGGCTAAGATTTGGGATAATCTGGAAGACGACATCTATGAACGATTACTCGAAGCTTGAAATCGTTCTCGTCCGTTATCCTTAAGACAATCGGAAGACTATCGGACACAGATGCGCGACGTTGGCAAAACTCTTGACGAGGATGGCTAGGTATCTAAGTAGGTGGGTGGAATTAAATATAAGATGAATGTAGGTTGGGTTGAAGCATGAAACCCAACGCCCGCATGGGTTACGCTACCGCTAACCCATCCTACAAATAATTGTACCTCCCTAAATCCGTTGAGTAACGCACAGAAAACGGGTTTCTCCGAGAAACCCGTTTTCTACTCATGCAAAAGGCAAAACGGAGAATAAATAATCAGTTTTTAATAACTGGATTTAGTATGAAAACTCAAATAATCGATAAAACAATCACTGTCCGTGGTGTTCCCCACTATTACGAGTGGATTCGGGGGTCAGAATCTGCCCAGAAAAAGCCGGTTATGGTGTTTATTCATGGTTGGGGAGGATCGGGACGCTATTGGCGATCAACGGCTGCGGCAATTTGCGATCGCTTTGATTGTTTATTGTACGATATGCGGGGTTTTGGTCGATCTAAATTGCCGGAAAAATCCCCCGATCTTTCCTACGATTTAGAAGAATATGCCCTTGATTTGGCCCTGTTTTTAGATAGTTTGGAAATTGAAAAAGTCTATCTCAATAGTCACTCTATGGGGGCATCGGTGGCGACTTTTTTTATTACTATGTACCCCGAAAGAGTGGTCAAAGCAGTTTTAACCTGTAATGGCATTTTTGAGTATAATAAAGCGGCTTTTGCTGCCTTCCATAAATTCGGTAAGTATGTGGTACAGTTTCGTTATGATTGGTTTTTAAAAGTACCTTTTGCCGATCGATTATTTATGGCGAGATTTTTGCATCGATCGATCCCAAAATCAGAAAGAATTGCTTTTTTAGAAGATTTTTTAGCGGCAGATTACGAGGCCGCCCTAGGCACAATTTATACATCTGTGAGTAAAAAGGCAGTGGAAATTATGCCTGGTAAATTTGCTGAGATTAAGGTACCAACTCTTTTAGTATCAGGGGAAAAAGATATTATTATCCCTGCCAAAATGGGCAAAATGGCGGCGGATTTGAATAATAATATCCAGTATGTGGAGATGGCTAATACCGCTCACTTTCCCATGTTAGAAGATGCCCCCACTTATCTAAAAAAATTGCAAGATTTTTTAGAAATTAATTAGAATGCCAAAAGGTCAGGAAAAACGCCCCCAGGCCACACCAATCAGGATAGTAACCCCGAAAAAGAGACGATACCAGACAAAAACCCAGGTACTCTGTTTTTTGAGATAATCTAATAACCAAGCGATCGAAAGATAGGAAAATATCGCCGAGGAAATTACCCCAATAGCCAGGGGAATTAGTTCACTGGTGTTAATCTGGTCGAGAACGCCTTTAAATTCCACTAAACCGGCTAAAGTTATCGCCGGAATCCCCAGCAGAAAGGAAAATCGCGCCGCTACGGCCCTTTCTAAACCCATGAATAACCCGGCAGTTAAGGTGGACCCAGAACGAGATACCCCCGGTATGAGGGCTAAAGCTTGGGCTAATCCCATTAAAACCCCGTCTTTTTGTCGCAAAGTCTCGAAACTGCGTTTATGTTTCCCGATTTTTTCGGCCGTACCTAAGAGTAAAGACATGACTATAGAGGCACAGGCGATCGCAGTCATGCTTCTCAGGGGGGAATTATCTAAATCGGGAATGAAAAGTTTTATTAACAAACCGAAGAAAACGATCGGAATTGTGCCTAGGATAATCCCCAGGGCTAAACGAAAATCCTGGGAACGATAATCGGAACTAGCCACCGCTTTCACCATTCCCGTGGATATTTGCCTTAAATCCTGCCAAAAATAGGACAATACCGCCGCAATACTGCCCAATTGAATCACTGCCGTATAGGTGACACCGGGATCCCCCCAACCCAAAAAGACGGGAATCGCTTTTAGATGAGCGGTACTGCTAATCGGCAAAAATTCCGTCACTCCCTGCACAAATCCCAAAAAAATCGCCTGTAACCAGTTAATTTTTGCCAGAGGTATGGCGCTAGTGGTTGATTGGGCAATGGCGGCGGGTGTAATCGCCAAAATCACCGTTATTATCGCTAGTCCTAGCCATTTATAGCTTTTTTTCAGGAAGGAAAACATCATTTTTCAGTAAAAAAAGGGTTGGGTGTTGGGTGTGGGGGGGGTTAGGGAAATTAACTAATCAATATTACTGCCTTTTGTCTATTTCCCATTCTCCTATCTCCTGATTTAAGTATAAATACTTGTTGACAACTCATAGTCGTTATGATTACACTTAATTTATACAAACTCGAAATGAGTACGACTTAGCGATTAGGAGTTGACGATTATGCTACCAAACCGAGAAGGGCAGAGAGTTCCCGATGTCACCTTTCCTGTACGTCAAAATAATCAATGGGTGAACATCACCAGCGAGGAATTATTCAAAGGAAAAACCGTTGTTCTTTTTGCCTTACCCGGGGCATTCACTCCCACCTGTTCCACCTCCCATTTACCCGGATATAACGAATTAGCCCCAGTTTTTCGGGAAAATGGCGTAGATAGTATTGTTTGCTTGTCGGTGAATGATACCTTTGTCATGAACGAGTGGGCAAAGGACCAAGAATGTGATAATGTCGTCTTGATTCCCGACGGTAACGGCGAATTTAGCGCAGGAATGGGGATGTTAGTCGATAAAGCTGACTTAGGTTTCGGTAAACGTTCTTGGCGCTATTCGATGCTAGTCAAAGATGGTGTTATCGAGAAAATGTTCATCGAACCGGAAGAACCGGGAGATCCTTTCAAAGTCTCCGATGCAGAAACGATGTTACACTACATCAACCCAGAAGCCAAAAAACCGCCTTTAGTCTCTCTTTTCTCGAAAGTGGGCTGTCCCTACTGCCTCCGGGCTAAGAAAATGTTAGAAGAAAAAGGCCTACAATACGAAGAAATTATCCTCGGACGCGATGCCACCAGTCGTTCTCTGCGGGCCATGAGTGGTAATACCACCACCCCACAAGTCTTCATTAACGGCAAGTTAATTGGTGGTTCGGAAGAATTAGCGGCTTATTTAGGAGCATAATTAATTAAGCTATCAGCTGTCAGCTTCTGATTTTTCAATTAATTAGCCATTTTTCTAGTTATCAACACTATTATCTAGCTGACGGCTGAGGGCGATGTTAATCAATTCTGAAAGGGGATGTGTATAGCTTGAGCTTAATTGTAGGATCAAAATCAGTCCCCTCTATACGGACACAAGTGAGAAAATTATCAAGTATTCTGTTAACTCATCAAGGAGAAAGATTATGGTAGCCACTCCAGTCAAAAGCAAAACCACGGGACAATACTACACCACCCGCATCGATTTAGCATTAGATATCCGCAAAGCTATGGTTGAAATCCTAAGCCAAACCCTTGCCGCTAGTTTGGACCTAAAAACTCAGGTTAAACAGGCCCACTGGAATGTCAAAGGTTTAAATTTCTACCAATTGCACAGCCTCTTCGACGAAATGGCCACGGAATTAGAAGACTATGGGGACATGGTAGCAGAACGGATTACCGCTTTAGGTGGAACCGCTTTGGGAACAGCACGCATCGCCGCCGCTAACTCGATTCTGCCAGAATATCCGGCTGATATCGTCGATGGTAGTGAACATCTCGTTGCTTTAGCCGAACGTTATGCCTTATACGCTTCCCATCTTCGTTCTGCTATTGATAGCACTGGCAATCAAGGGGATGCTGACACAGCGGATCTCTATACGGAAATCTCCCGAGACATCGATAAACGTCTCTGGTTCCTAGAAGCACATCTGATTAAATCGGAAGATGTTATCGGTTAAATATAGATAAATTTGGGGTGTGTTAACGTAGCTTAATACACCTTAAATTCTCGTAATCGGTAAACGTAGCCAATCGCTTAATTGTTGTGCCAACCAATCTAATTCGGCTTCGCTAACATCTTCACTGGCAGTGATAATATATTCTCGATGGTTGGCAACGAGAACCAGACAAGGAGGAATAATAGTAATATTTTCTCCCTCCATAGTGACAGTGACATTGTGACGAATGAGACTATAAATTTCGGAACTAGCGGCATCGGCAGTTAGTTTAAATTTTAGTCCCCAGAGTTTTTGATAGAGAGAAACTTTTTTGGGGGTAATTTTTAACTCTAGTTCCCCCTGCCAAAAAGATTTCCATAACTGCCAAGATAAACTAGAGGAGATTAAGTTGAGCAGAAAAATTAGGATAATTGGGATTAAAAAAGCGACCAGTTTTATATCGTAAATACCGACTATGGTTAAGAGGGTAATCGCAAAGAATAGGGATGGTAAAAACTGTCTTAACTGGGTTTTGAGATTATTGAAAAACTTTTGTTTGGTTTTACTAGCGATTTTTATTTCTAGGAGATTATCTGTTTTATAAACAGTAACTTCGCTGCCGTAGGGTTTGGTCAGATTGCCAATAGATACTAGGATCAATTGACAACTATATAAGCTGGCTAAAGCTTCTGTCACCGAACGAAAATGAGAGTCTGGGGGGGCGTTTGATAATCTTTTTAACCAATAGATGAAAAAAGCGCTTAGATTAGTTTTTTGCTCAAAGTTTTCGGGTATGTAACGATGCTTAATCCCCGTGGCTAAACTGATCAAACTTTTGCCTAGATCCTGTAAGTCGGTGGTGGGAGAATCGGAATCAAAGGCAAAATCAACTAGATAAAAACGATGGGACTGGGTATCAAAGAGGATATTACTAAGTTTAATATTGCCGTGGTTAATGGGGACATCCTGCTGATGGAGATAGGAGAGAATCTCCAAAAGATATTTGGCAATTTGTTTGAGATCTTGTTCTGCTAACAAATAACTGGAGTTAAGATAGTTTTCTAAAGGCTGCGCCGATAAATAAGGTCGGACAATAGCGATGATTGGTTCCTGGGATGAATCTATCTCAAAGCTATCGAGGTATTTGGGGAGAGATGGGTGAGAGAGTTGTCGCAATAGGGCAATTTTACCAGTTATTTCTCCGATAAACTGACTCCCTTGACCCCTAGGAACAGAAATAAGTTTAATGATAACTAACTGGGTGGTGTGTCTGTCCCTAGCTAAGATAGTTTTTTTTCCCAGTAACTGTTGGACTTGATAACGACTATGGAGAACTCGATCGAGCATGGGGGAGGATGGAGTAAGTAGTATCTCTAGGATAGCTCACTCTGGAAACCCTAGCCGCCATCTTTAGCATCCTTTTAATATTTTAACAATTGATTAAAAATTGCCGCTTTACCTAGAAAGAACTGCTAGGGCAGTCCTATTTGAGTTATTTTAATTATCTATTCGCCAAGGCTGCCAGCAAGGGGAGAGCAAAAGGGAACGGTGAGCATTTCTAAGACTGCCATGACTTTTTCTTGTTAGTTAATTGCCTAGGAATCCTAACGGATTGATAGGGGGAATTAACGGATAAAAAAATCGCTTCAATCCCTGCTTCTCCTGTTTCTTATGAGAAGGTTTCCAACCTTACCTATTTGACCTAATAGGTAAGGAGAGGAGAGCGGATTATAAAATCTCTAAGACTGCTGTTATCAAAGTGTTTCCAACTAATCCTATTTCACCTAATAGGTAAGGAAGAAGAGTAGGGCTAATTCATGAATTAGCCCTACTTTTTTAGTTTCCAACCTTACCTATTTGACCTAATAGGTAAGGTCTAGAAACTAAAGTCACGGAATCGGAGAAAACGATTGTTTCCAACTAATCCTATTTGACCTAATAGGTAAGGTCAAGGCAAATTCTAGGCTCTCCAAGAAGACCAACTCAAGTTTCCAACTAATCCTATTTGACCTAATAGGTAAGGAATAAGAGTAGGGCTAATTCATGAATTAGCCCTACTTTTTTAGTTTCCAACTAATCCTATTTGACCTAATAGGTAAGGACAGGTCGAGTTAACGGATATTTGGGATTAGTAGAGTTTCCAACTAATCCTATTTGACCTAATAGGTAAGGTCGGGGTCAAGTTGGCCAGTGGGGACTTTGATCGGGTTGTTTCCAACTAATCCTATTTGACCTAATAGGTAAGTAATTTCTTAGGAAGTCCTCGCCGGGTTGTGAAGCTAAAAGAGTTTCCAACTAATCCTATTTGACCTAATAGGTAAGGAGTCTTGAAAGCGATTGAGGGTAAAGTCTCTGAAACGACCTTGTTTCCAACTAATCCTATTTGACCTAATAGGTAAGGAGTACCCCTTGGAAAGTCTCATCGAGAGGGGAAGACAGACCCCCAAATCGACGCATCTCCAAAAAGGTGGTACTGGGGGGGGTAAAAGTCCCGATACCAAAGGGTAGAACCCTGACTGGGAGAGTAATCGACACATCTAACCAGAGAATCGGGGTTTTAGGTCGGGGAGAGACTGCATCGATTTTCAACCAAGAGTTAGGGGACAAGCTAGATGATGTAGAGATTTGGGGGTGGTTGAGGAGGAGAACCTCCCATCACCAACAATCTAGAGACAGCTTCTTCGGAAATCCCATAGAAGCGCTCATCATCCTCTTGAGGATTGACCCTTTCTACTACTTTAGCGTACAGTTTCCGCCTCTGGATGTGTAATTAATTTTGCTTAAGTAATTATCTGTAATTAATTGTCTAGCTACTTATTAAGGAAGGTAGCGGGGGTGGGAGTTTTTTTAAGGATTTTTTAACCCCAAAAATCCTCCGATTCTGGCGAGTCATTAGTATCATAGATAACAACAACAAGTTTTAGGTCTAATCCGATAAAAATCATGACCTACCTATCTCCTAAATTATTCACTTTTGAACATTTTTTGACTCAGTATGGAGATGACCCACGCTATCAATTAATTGACGGGGAGTTGCGAGACATGGAACCGGGAGCATCTCACCTTTGTAACCCCTAAATCAGGTTTTTATGTCAAGCTATTTTGAAAGCCTTGCTAGAAACCAGTTTTGGGGATAAGTATAATTACTCACTTGCATAAATGAGATGCTCCCCATGGAACCCACTGGACCTCAGGAATCCGTAGCGGGAAAAATCGCAGGAAGACTGTGGGGAGAAATTTTTCGATTACATCTACCCTGGACAATTCCTAAAAACTGTTTGCTCCGTCCAGAATCGGGTCAAGCTACTGCTTTACGTCCCGATGTCATCATTTTAGATGAAGTGGCTCTCAGCACCGAACCTCTCTGGGAAAAACAAGCAATTTTAACTAGCTCCCCAGCAATTAAATTAGTGGTAGAAGTGGTTAGTAGTAATTGGCAAGATGATTATGCACGCAAAGTTGAAGAATACTCATCTTTAGGTATTGCTGAATATTGGATTGTCGATTTTCGCGGATTGGGTGGCATCTCTTTTATCGGTAAACCCAAACAGCCTACTTTGACTATTTATCAGCTAGAAGGTGATGAATATCAACAAAAATTATATCGTCTTTATGAGCGCATTAGTTCGGCAGTTTTTCCCGAATTGTCTCTGTGTCTTCTCGATATTATGCCCTAAATCTCTAGTAAAATTATGCTGAAATCTCTTAAAAATGTCCTGAGTAATCTGCGTCAATATCCCTATAATATTATCTTTAATCCTTTCACCAATACAGCATTAGCCATCGCCGCTATTTTAGCACTAATTGCCGATCAATTTGGTCAGGGATATGATCTAATTTTTCTGATTACTTTAGCTCTAGTTATCATCGGTATCTGGCGAGAATCTCAGAAATACGACCTCTATAAACATCGAGCAATTCCTCTACCGATAGTGATTAATATTGCTAATCCTGCCGATAGTAATAAAGCTCTGCAATCGCTTTTTAATATCATCGAAACAGAAAATAAATACAAAGATCATCAAAATAATCTTGACCAGTATCTTAATATTAGCGAAACAGATTTAATTTTTAACTACTCCTGTGATATTTATGATCAAGAAATGCTGAAAGCTTTTCTGCAAATACTACGCTATAATCTAGAGAAACTTAAGAAAAAAACTCCCCAAAATACTATTATTTATCTTGCCTATATCGGTCCGATTAGCGTCGCTATTATGGTCGGCACTATTCTCGCTACCGAAGGAGTAAAAATCTTTCAATATAATAAATATTCTGATAGTTATTATCCTTTGTTGTAAATTAGCGATCACAGACCCAAAGAGCGAAAAATTTGAGCTTGTTGTCACCGAAAAAGGTCAAGATAGAGTAACTATAGCCATCGATGTTTATTCCCATAAAATTAATCTTAATGATGAGAGTATTGAAAACTACGGCGATTTAATTTATCTGAAAAGTAAAGGCAGTGGTACAATCGAAAAAAATGAAGATTGGCTACAATGTCCTTTGAGGACGGCTTGACATTTAATGTATTTCTTTACTAGACTTTAGAAAAGTATGAGACTTTGCAAGGGGTGTTCCTTACCTATTAGGTCAAATAGGATTAGTTGGAAACGGGGTTATTTAGTTTGGGTTTGTTTTGGCAGCGGCTGTTGCTGGACTATCCTTACCTATTAGGTCAAATAGGATTAGTTGGAAAGCAGAAAAAGGGTTTCTAAAAGAACCCCTTTTTCTAATAAATTGTGTCAAATATATCTTGACAAAAATCGATAAAAATGCTAGAACCTAACGGCAATCTTCGCTTTATTGCATGAGTAGAAAACGGGTTTCCCCGAGAAACCCGTTTTCCGCGATCGCCAGTCAAGGAAAAACCCGATAATTCAACCTATTCCCTCGGATCAAAATCTGGCAGCGTCCCCAGCTTGCGAATGGTCACTTTAACATCCATCGACAAAAAGTCATCAGCATCACCAAACCAAGAACCGGAAAGAGGTATGATTTGACCGGGATGACGAGCGATCGCCACTCGAATTAAATCAAAGCCGGCGGTAATTTGATTAGTCGGATCATAATTACGCCAACCTGCCCCCGGTAGATAAACCTGTAACCAAGCATGGGTAGCACCAGAGCCAGTCATCCCCACTTCACCACCGTCGAGGGCAGCATCGTAGAGATAGCCACTGACAAAACGACAGGCTAAACCCAATCTTCGCAAAGCTTCGATCATTAACCAAGCATAATCGCGACAAGTTCCCGACTTTAGCCGCAGGGTTTCTCCGGGGGATTGAGTTCCTTCACTCTCCCGGGATTGGTAAGTAAAATTATCTTTGATAGCCGCCATCATTCTTGCCATGGCATCGAGGGTATTATCTTGGTCCCCCGCTACAAAACTTTTAGCCCAAGCTGCCAAGCTGCCGTCGGCATCCTCGGCGTGGGGACGCATAAACACCACCAGATCTAACCATTCATCGGGGGTATATTGGACAGGAATTTCGATCGCCCGTTGAGCGAGGGGAAAATCAGCGATCGCTTTTAAGCCAAAATGTTCCGCCCGTAATCGACAGGTAACGATTAATTCTGAGGCTGCTTCAGCAAATTCAAGCCCTACCACGTTGTTAGATAGAGTATCCATAGTCCAGCGCGTTTTGGCGGCAATATTCGCCTCCACAGAATAACTGATAATTCTTTCACCGTGACCGGCACTAGGCAAAAAAATCGCCCGATGTTCCCCAAAAGTTACCGGTTTACGATAATGATAGGTGGTGATGTGTTCCAAGTCGTAGATGACACTCATCCTGATTATCCTTAATAAAGTAGCTGGTTATAATTAAATTGAAGATGGTTCCCCCTTTAATCCCCCCTTAATCTCCCCTTGATAAGGGAGGTATCTGACAATTTTTAACACCCACCCACTTAATCACTGATAACTGATAACTGATAACTGATAACTGATAACTGAAATGACCTCTGACCCGCTCCTCGATCGAGCTTGGAATACCGAAGACCTAGAACAAGCGCTTCGAGGTGTCGGCACTATTCAAGAAGAACTCAACTATAATCAGGCACGCAATTCTCTGAGCAAACTTGTTGAGCGTCTCGATCTTACCTCGATCGAGAAAATTGGTCTAGAAGCGGAGATCGATCGCCTAGTGGCCCTGCTAGAAAAACTCGATCGCTCCCTGATTCAAATTGCCGCTTTTGGTCTGGTGGGCCGGGGAAAATCCTCGATTTTAAATGCTCTAGTCGGTCAAGAAATCTTTACAACCGGTCCTCTACACGGAGTTACCCGCACCATTAAAGGGGTAAATTGGCAGTTAAGCAGCGATGATACTTTCCCTAATCTAGAGCGTCTGACCCTGAACGGCCAGGGTAATGCTCAGGTGCAATTGCTTGATACTCCCGGTATTGATGAGGTAGATGGGCAAACGAGGGAAATTCTCGCCTGTCAGGTGGCGCAGCAGGTGGATTTAATCCTTTTTATCATCTCTGGTGATATGACCAAAGTGGAATTTTCCGCTCTGGCCAAGTTGCGGGAAGCGGGAAAACCGATGATTTTGGTCTTTAATAAAATCGATCAGTATCCGGAAGTCGATCGCCTCGCTATCTATGAGAAAATCGCCTCAGAACGGGTGAAAGAACTACTCTCCCCCGATGAGATTGTTATGGTGGCAGCCTCTCCCCTCTTGGCGGAGACGGTTAAAGGGCAGGATGGGCGGCTAAAAACGCAACGATTTCGGGGAAACCCCCAGATAGAAGCCCTGAAACTCAAAATTTTGGAAATTCTAGAGCGAGAGGGTAAATCCCTCGTAGCACTCAATTCTATGCTGTATGCGGACGAGGTAAACGAGCAAATTGTCGCCCGCAAAATGGCTATCCGTGATCGCGGTGCTAATCAATTGATTCAAAAAGCAGTGATGATCAAAGCATCGGCGATCGCTCTCAATCCGGTGACGGTGTTGGATCTGTTGACGGGAGCAGTTATCGATCTAGCCATGATTCTCGCTCTTTCTCGCTTATACGGCATCGATTTAACTCGTCAGGGGGCGATCGCTCTTTTACAAAAAATTGCCCTCAATATGGGTGGCATTAGTGCCAGCGAATTTTTAGCGGTTTTGGGCTTAAGTTCCCTCAAAGGACTACTCGGCCTCTCGATTCCTGCCACTGGCGGCATTTCTCTCCTTCCCTATACTTCGATCGCCCTGACTCAAGCGGGGGTTGCCGGTGTATCCTGTTACGCGATCGGCCAAGTGACGAAAACCTATCTCGCTAATGGGGCCACCTGGGGACCCGATGGCCCGAAGGCAGTGGTAGCCAGTATTCTCGATTCCCTCGACGAAACCTCGATTCTCAACCGGATTAAGCGGGAATTAGGCTCAAAATTGGGGGGTGGGGGTTAGGAGAAGTGGAAATTATGAATTATGAATTATGAATTAGGGAGTGGGGAAGTGGGGACGTGGGGACGTGGGGACGTGGGGACGTGGGGAAGTGGGGACGTGGGGAAATTTCAACTAAAACCCTAAAACCCCAACACCCCAACACCCTATCTCCTATCTCCTGACGACCTACTCCTAACGGTTGATCACTGATCACTGACTCGATCAATCCAAGAAATGCTTACTATGGACGATCGCCGCTATAATAACTACCGCCCCTTGAATTTGATAGATCAGACGGTAGGCATAGGCAGACTTTTCTCGGATGGTATCATCGCTAAATTCGGCGCATTTTTTCGCTTCTAGGGGACAATTTTCTAAAGAATAGCTTATATCAAGAATTCGACGCACGACGGCCGCCGCGTAGGACGGGGAATCTCGACTAATATAAGATGCGATCGCATCCACGTCTTCAATTGCTTTGGGCGACCAGACAAGGCGATAATTCACTCGATCAGCCATTTGTTTAAAAGACCCTCAACTTCTTCTTGGGGGATTGTATTCTCTAGAGAAGCCGCGCTCAAACTTTGACGCACCTTCTCCAGAACGTATAAATGATACTGAATATCTTCAATTGAACAATCATCCGGTAATTGATTCAAGAGGGATTCCACTTTTTGTCTAATGCTATTCATACAAGTTTGACCGAAGTTTTTAAGGAAAAGTATAAATTTAAATTATCTATCAACTATCATCTATAGCAGTTATCTTAATAGTGAGGTACGAAGTATCTGGTTTTAGGGAACAGGGAACGGTTAACAGTAGCTGGTCGCCAAGAGATAATGCCAAATTTATTTATACTTCATCTTTAAGAGAAACGCTATATCATAGATAGAAAACTAATAGTCACGCATCCTATCTTATGCCATAGTCCCCAGAAAAGCGAGAAAAAGTTAAGAATAGATAAGGTGATTATCTCGCTTTTGTAACATTGGGGCGGGTGTTCTGTTAAGAATACTTAATAATTCTCCTATCTGCTCAATCCCCGCAACTTTTAGGGATTATTGCCAATAAGCATCTAGCGGCCACAAGACCCCCCCAATCGCAGAAATTTTTTGTTACATTAGTTTACAGTTCCCTCAACGCCCCAATGGGTTATTAATTTTAATGTCTTCTTCGGTTCCTTCGTCGGATTTTATACCCTTAATCGGTCAAGAAACAGAAATCTTTAACTGGGCAAAATCCCATTATCGTAACCATACCTTTGCCAAAGATGAAAAAGTAGCCACGCGCCCCGGACTGTTATACTTTGTCGAATCTGGGGCGATTCGTATTGTTGGTAAGGCACAAGTTAACGTTATCGACCAAAAATCCCCCCGTCAACTACCTATTGCCGATAGTGAGGAAGTATTTCTCGGTTTTGTGGGTGCAGGTCAACCTTTTGAGATTGTTTCTCAATTTCCCTTTCAATTACAAGCCCAAGCTCATCTAGACGGAACCGAGTTAGTCTGGTTATACTGGGAAGACCTAGAACGCTGGCCGCAATTGCGATCGGCTGTTATGGAAACTTTTCGCCATCAATATCAGCGTAAGTTATTTTGGTTGAGTATTCTCGGTCAAAAACGCTCCCTCGATCGATTAATGGGGTTCTTGGTTCTATTATTGGAAGAATACGGTCAACCCTGTCTAGAAGGCTATTATCTTCCCTATCCCCTAACTCACGCTCAAATTGCCAGCGCCATCGGCACTACCAGAGTAACAGTAACAAGATTAATCGGTAAATTGCGACAACAAAATTCGATCTTTTTTAAGCAAGATAATCTTATCGGATTGCCCAGTTTATTCTTGAGTCAGAATTAATTTTTCTGCTGCTGGTGTTGCTGACTCAAGCTATGAATGCCAACCGTGCATTCTATGCAAAAGCTACTTTGGCTCTAGGTTTTAAAAACCCCACACAACAAGATTCCTATCACAAATCAGCAACGCCAGAAATCTATTATGACCGCACAAACCCCGCTATCGCTCTCCGTTCTCTACGAGGAAGATTTTGTTCTCTGGACAGAAAAAACCGCCGAACTTTTAAAGCGAAAAGAGTTTAACAGAGTGGACTGGGAAAATCTGATCGAGGAAGTAGAGTGCATGGGAAAAAGCGAGCGCCAAGCTGTCGAAAGTTTATTAACTCAACTATTAATTCATCTTTTAAAACTGAGTTATTGGACAACGGAAAGAGAACGAAACGCGCGTCATTGGCTAGGAGAGATAGCCGCTTTTCGAGTGCAACTGAAAAAAAAGATGAAAACCCCAACACTGAAAAATCATGCCCTTAATTCCTTTGGGGAAGCCTATTCAGACGCAAGACAAACCCTAATTGATGGGAGAATTGTCGATAAAAATACAATTCCCCTAGAGTCTATATTAACTCTCGAACAAGTATTAGACGGAGATTGGTTCCCCATCGATATCGCACCTTTTCTTAGTTAAGACCCACATTCCGCACTTCACTAAGTAGCATAGTAGTAGTATGTCAATTTATAGACAAGGGCAATCACTCTGGCAATAAACATCCGTATTTTTTAGGCAATACTTTTCGTAGTACGGATTAGAGAATGTCAATATTAGTGTATTTAGGGTCTGCTGAAAAAGTTTGTTGGTGGGGTTAGAAGTCAGTTATCAGTTATCAGTTATCAGTTATCAGTTATCAGTTCACTGAGAAAACTCCCCACACCCCACACCCCACACCCCACACCCGTTACAGTAGAGCAGGAAGTCGCCTTCCCACCCCCTGCTTCAAAACCGGACTTACGACTTTCGCCGTATCCGGCTCCTGAGTAACTAGGCTACTGTCATTAGTAGAATAATAATGGGAATTATTATTTCCTT
>NZ_JAPZSR010000109.1:0-9688 GCF_027531875.1 Microcystis sp. LE19-84.1B
GATGTCTTAAATAAACCAACATTAGAACAATTTGTTCCTCTTCTGATAATTTAGGAGGTGTTCCGCTTCCTGGTTGATTAATCCTAATTTTGGTTTTTTCGATTTCTGATTGGTTTTTCCGATGTATAAGTTTTCCAAGGGACATCAGTTGTTCTAGTTGTTGGTAGTCAATCCCTAATAGTCTTTTAGTTTGTTTCGGATATTTTTGAATGTATTCCTAGGTGTAGTTTTTCATGGCTTTTTTTGAATCACTATTTGTTTTATTATATCCTATTATTGTGATTTAATTAAATTAGGTCGAGGTCTCATGCACATTTATTGAAGCTCTGGGTTAAAGTGCGATGCCGCTCTGGTGGGTTGAGTTGGGGAATGTTAGCGAATCAATTCAAACTCGATTGGCAACCTGTCACCGAGCAAACCCGACGATGTTGGAATGATTCTGATAGCTGACGGCTGATAGCTAAGGGTTATCAATGCTAGGATAAAGGCTTGAGTAGAGAACGATCGAGCCAAAGCCATGTCATCGACAGAAGTAAAAACCCCACCCCCAGACAGTCCTGAATTCCTCGATGAGTTACCCGGAGAAGTGGAAATGTCCTTATTTGACCACTTGGAGGAGTTGCGGCGGCGGATTTTTTATAGTTTAATTGCCGTGGCTGTGGGTGCGGTGGGATGTTTTATCTTCGTTAAACCCCTAGTACAAGTGCTGGAAGTTCCCGCCCAAGGGGTAAAATTTTTGCAGTTAGCTCCGGGAGAATTTTTTTTCGTCTCCCTAAAAGTAGCTGGATATAGCGGCATACTGGTGGCTAGTCCCGTCATTCTCTTGCAAATTATCCTCTTTGTGCTGCCGGGGTTAACCCGTCGCGAACGGCGTTTAATTGTCCCGGTAGTCTTAGGATCGAGTGTTTTATTTTTTGCTGGTTTATTTTTTGCCTATATTGCCCTGATTCCCGCCGCTTTAAACTTTTTTGTGAGTTATGGGGCGGAAGTGGTCGAACAAGCTTGGTCGATCGAGCGCTATTTTGAATTTGTCTTACTTTTACTGTTTAGTACCGGCATCGCCTTTCAAATTCCCGTTATTCAATTGATTTTGAGCTTTTTAGGCATTATTTCCTCGCAAACGATGTTATCAGGTTGGCGTTTCGTGGTTTTGGGGGCGGTGATTTTAGGCGCGATTTTAACCCCTTCTACAGATCCTCTCACCCAATCCCTGTTAGCAGGGGCGGTTTTGGGTCTATACTTTGGGGGCATTGGGGTAGTGAAATTAACGGGACGTTAGCAGTTTTTTGATAAAATTTGACGGCTGAAAACTAATTAAGCCAGAAAGCTAGAGATTGATTCTAGATTGAGTAACAAAGTGAAATATTTTTTCTTAACGGCAGGTTGGACAATAGGACGGGTGTGGGAATTTGGCGGTTTGTGGGATCATGCGAGTAGTTGGCGACGACCACCGCAGATAGAGCGATTAAATATCGGTATTTTAGAGGGAGAACAGGTTTTATGGCTTTATAAGGTGGAAGAAGCCGTGATTATGGTAGAAGTTGCCCCCAAGAGTGCCGAAATTGCCGATACTGTCCCCACCATCGGGCAAGTGGTGCTAAAACGCTTGATTAGTGCCGAACAAGTCCTCGAAATCCTGCAAAATGCCGAAGAACTACTGAGGAAGTAATCAGTTATCAGTTATCAGTTATCAGTTATCAGTTATCAGGAGTTAGGAGATAGGAGACGGGAGATTATTTTTATTTATTCTCCCCACAGCCCACAGCCCACAGCCCCCCTGCCCCCCCGATGTCGGGGGGGCAGGGGGGGTCACACCCCACAGCCCACAGCCCGCTCCCTTATTTGGACTATTCTGGCGGAAGACCGATCGCAAAGACTTGAAATCTGTTCTAACAATAGTTACACTTCTTTAGAATAGATACACTTTTCAAGGGATAATGTAGGTTGGCTAACTCTTGCACTTAACCGTCGAGAGTATTGGGCTTATATTTGACCCTGAATATAAAAAGCGTCTAAGTGGACACTAAATTGTCAATAGGAGGAGCGTAGTCAATGGGACTACCTTGGTATCGAGTACACACAGTCGTTCTCAACGACCCGGGCCGTTTAATTTCCGTTCACCTGATGCACACCGCACTGGTAGCGGGTTGGGCTGGCTCCATGGCCCTCTATGAGCTTGCTATTTTTGACCCCAGTGACCCCGTATTAAACCCGATGTGGCGGCAAGGAATGTTCGTGCTGCCCTTCATGGCCCGTTTAGGTGTCACCGGTTCTTGGGGTGGCTGGAGCGTCACTGGCGAAACTGGTGTTGACCCTGGTTTCTGGTCTTTTGAAGGCGTTGCCGCCGCTCATATTGTTTTATCCGGTCTGCTATTCCTAGCGGCGGTTTGGCACTGGGTTTTCTGGGATTTAGAATTATTCGTCGATCCCCGCACGGGCGAATCTGCGCTCGATTTGCCGAAAATGTTCGGTATTCACCTGTTCTTATCCGGTTTACTTTGCTTTGGTTTCGGTGCTTTCCATCAAACAGGCCTTTGGGGTCCTGGGATGTGGGTTTCCGATGCCTACGGTTTAACCGGTCATGTGCAGCCCGTAGCTCCCGAATGGGGACCGGCTGGTTTTAACCCCTTTAACCCCGGGGGTGTGGTAGCTCACCACATTGCTGCGGGTATCGTCGGGATTATCGCCGGTTTATTCCATTTAACCGTTCGTCCCCCCGAAAGACTCTATAAAGCCCTGAGAATGGGTAATATCGAAACGGTGCTTTCTAGCAGTATCGCCGCCGTTTTCTTTGCCGCTTTCGTAGTGGCTGGAACCATGTGGTACGGTAATGCTACCACCCCGATCGAACTTTTTGGCCCGACCCGTTACCAATGGGATAAGGGCTATTTCCAAGAAGAAATTGAGCGTCGCGTCGAGGCCAGCATCGCCAATGGGGCCACCATCGCCGAAGCTTACCAAGCAATTCCCGAAAAACTGGCTTTCTATGATTATGTCGGTAATAGCCCCGCTAAAGGTGGTTTATTCCGTACTGGTGCCATGGATAGCGGTGACGGTATTGCTAAATCTTGGTTAGGACACCCTGTGTTCAAAGATGGCGAAGGTCGCGTCCTGAGCGTGCGTCGGATGCCTAACTTCTTTGAAACCTTCCCCGTTGTCCTGACTGACTCGGAAGGTATCGTTCGCGCTGATATTCCTTTCCGTCGTGCGGAATCGAAACTGAGTATCGAACAAAGTGGTGTTACCGTTTCTTTCTACGGTGGCGCTCTCGATGGTCAGGTGTTCAGCGATCCTGCTGATGTGAAGAAATTTGCCCGTAGAGCGCAACTCGGTGAAGCTTTCGAGTTTGACACCGAAACCCTGAAGTCTGACGGGGTATTCCGCACTTCTCCGAGAGGTTGGTTTACTTTCGGTCATGCTGTCTTTGCTTTACTATTCTTCTTCGGTCACATCTGGCACGGTTCTCGTACCATCTACCGCGACGTATTCGCCGGGGTCGATCCGGATCTGGAAGAACAAGTGGAATTCGGTTTATTCCAAAAATTGGGTGATCTTAGCACTCGTAAACAAGAAGTTTAGTTTTAGCTAAATCATCCATATAACTAAAGGAGTCAAGTCTTTGACTCCTTTTTTTGTTAATCACACTATTAAAAACGGATTTATCCTAAATCTGGTTATTAAAAACTGATTATTTATTCTCCCCTTTGCCTTTTGCATGAGCAGAAAACGGGTTTCTCCGAGAAACCCGTTTTCTGTGCGTTACTCAACGGATTTGGTATTAGTATAAAGTTCGATCGAGCTTTACTTGAAACCGAATACTGAAAAAACCGCTAGTTATTTCTATAACTAACGGCTTTTTGCCGGGGGAAATTACCCGTATATGGAATTACATAGAGGAACCTAAACCGGCGTAAGCTCCGTAGAAGAAAAGACCAACCACGGCGATAACGCCTAGACCGGCGATGGTGGCGACTAACCACAAAGGAATACGACCTTCTGCGAACATGAATAACACCTCCTAATTGCGATGAGAATAAATCGGGACTAATTAGTTAAAGAAATAGCTGGAAAATAAAATTCCCAAGACAGCAACTAGGAGTAAACCTAGGTAAAGAGAAGTACGATTTAACTCGACGGCTTGCCGATTCGGATTAGGTGTTCTTTCCATAATTGTTCTCCTAGCGTTGAATAAACTGCATTGCCGCAATTGCACCGATAAAGAAGACAGTGGGAACCGCTAAGGTATGAACTGCCAACCAGCGAACGGTGAAAATGGGGTAAGAAATGGGTTGATTGGGATTACCACTAGCCATTGTTTTTATCCTTAATTAAAGTAAACTACTGATTAAACTGCTCGATTTGATTTTTGGCCTCAAAGCGATCATTAATGATTGGTAATTCTTGACGCTCTTGAGTGTAATACTCATCGGGACGGGGAGTGCCAAAAACATCGTAAGCTAAACCGGTACTCACGAATAACCAACCTGCGATAAACAGCATGGGGATGGTGATGCTATGGATAATCCAGTAACGAATACTGGTAACGATATCGCCAAAAGGACGTTCGCCGGTACTACCTGACATGGACGGTTCTCCTCGGAATGATAGGACTTGAAAAATTCAATCTCTATAATAGAGACTTTCTTGACCCTGAGACAAGTTTTAGGCCGGTTCGCTCGGGGGATTATATTTCAGTAAAACCCCATTTTGTCCCAAGACAAAACCCTTGTCGGAATTGATAAAAACAATTCGATAGAGATTGGAGGGGACACTTTCCACCGCGCGATCTTTTTGCCAAGATTGGCCGTTGTCATCACTGACCAACAGATTGCCACTACCACCAGCAACCCAAATTTCTTCGGGGGTGCGGTAGTTGAGGTCCAAAAGTCCCCAACTGGTGGAAAACTCGGGGAATACCTTATCTTCCCATGTATCGAGATCATTGGGGCTAGTAAATTGTAGTTGACCACCCCGGGCCAGGGCCCACAGTTCCCCATTTTCACCATAACCGACTTTTTGTAAGCGGCGGGAGGAAAGACGATTGTGGGGTTGCCATTCTGTTGACCCCGGTTCCCAGGTGGAATAAAAGTTCCCGCGTGCGGAAACGGCCACGTATTTACCATCATGGGAACGAACAATTGTCCGGGCCACACCCACAGCACCTTCCACTAAAGCTTGCCAAGTTTTGCCCCCGTCTTTGGTGCGGTAGATAGCGCCTAAATCCGTGACCATTTCGGCGGTTTTGTCGTTAAGGGCGATAATTCCGTAGGGAGAACCGGGTAATTTTTCACTTAAGGAGATACGGGACCAGCTGCTGCCCCCGTCTTCGCTATGGAGAAGAATTGAGGGTTTACCGACAATCCAACCCTCTTGGTTGTGGAAACTGACGGCGCTAAAGCTAACTTTTTCGTCGCCAAGGTTGAGGACTTTTTGCTGCCAGTTGTTCCCCCCATCGCTGGTTTCAAAGAGGGTAGATTTGGTTCCCACTAACCAACCGTGCTGCAGGTCGTCGGTAAAGGCGATATCGGCAAAAGTGGAGTCAGTGTCGAGGGTGAGGATTTGCCAAGGACTATTGCTCAGGGATGGCACACTACTACAGCTAAAGCAGAAAAAGGCTACAGCTAGAACTATTACGAATTGTTTCAGTTTTCTCATCAATGGTTCAGAGGTATTGGTCAAGGAATCGGGACGGATAAGGTTTGTCCCCGATTGGTTACAGACTTATAAGAGCCGTTAGATTTAAAGATAATGAGTGCTTGAGTTAGTTTAAACCATATAAACTAATAAAGAAAACAAATCCTAGCGCTAAAGCCCCGAAAATCAAAATATTTTTTTGTGCGGGAGTGAGACGGTTGACTCCAAAACCATAGCTAAGATTTTCTTGGAATCCCGAAGGAGCATCTTTAGCTCCAATGTTGATAAATTGGGAACGACGCACACCACACACGGGACAGCGCCACGTTTCTGGCAATTCCTCGAAGGGGGTTCCGGCGGGAGTGTTGGTTTTACTATCTCCCTTGCTGGGGTCGTAAACGTAGCCGCAGGAGCGACATTCGTAGTTGGCAGGGGCCTGGTCGGCTAGGGTTAGTTCTGGTGGGCGATCGCTCATAACTAAGATTAAGGGAATTTTCAACACTCTGTTACAAATTATCCTTGAAAATTGACCCCTCTCACGGGCAAGCCCTGACAGAATAGCCAGTTTTCAAGTCTTAGAAGGATTAGGGAGGCAGCATATCGGCTTAAAAGAAACTAAGATTAATCTATTAGGGCTTAAATGTCTATTAAAACTTTATTAAGTTTATATTTGGGCTATTTACCCTGATTTTAGTACTCAAATTTATTCCGAGAAATTGAGAAATTTCAGGCAGGGAAGAAATTAGGGGTCTGATTTCTCACCTCTAACCGATTATTCTTGACCAAATTGACTAAATCCCCGGCTTAATTTCTTCTTAGAGGCGAGAGTGAAGCTAAATTACTTGTCTTCATATTGAATAAATTTAATCACTTTTAGCGATCGCTTTTATATTTTGGCATAAATGGGCTGCCCTCTCGCCGTTCCCGAAAACGAAAACTTCGCACCTCACCATTAAGATAACTGCTACCAACCTTATATTATAGGTATATCATCAACCTTAACTAAAAAGAGAGTAAAAATTGTGTTCAACCAGTTTGATTGGAATCCAGCCTACTCAATTGAAACCCTAGAACCAAATACGGTATTTTTTCTATCTGAGCGAGAATCAATCTGTTTTCAAGAGCCGCTTTATTATCGTTTAGTAAGATTAATCGATGGTCAACGTAATCTTGATGAAATTATTGATATTCTTCAGTTAGAATTTTTACAAAATCAAGAAATCAATCCCAATAATCCTAATTCTTTTGCAGTTATTATTAATTATAGTCTGGCAATTCAAAAAGCGATTTTTCAGTTATATAAACGAGGTTTTTTATTAGAAAAAAAAGAATTACTGCCGTCTAATTTAGCAATTTTATGCTATCATCTTCAGGTTTCTCAAGACCAAGCTTTTGAACGATTACAATCTCTGAAGGTTACGGTTAAAAGCCTAGGCTCAATTCCCCAAGAAGATTTGAGCAATATTTTGAATTCCTTGCAAGTTCAAGTCGCAGATGAAGGAGATTTAACCATTATTTTAACAGATAATTATCTTCATCCTGATTTAGATAGTATGAATCAACAAGCTTTAGCCTCGCACAAGCCTTGGTTATTAGTTAATCCCCTGGGAAATCTAGCATGGATTGGTCCCTTATTTGATCACGATAAAACTGGTTGTTGGCATTGTTTGGCTCAACGATTACGAGATAATCGTCCCGTGGAGGAATTTATCATTAGACAGAAAGAAAATAAGATTTCTTTAATTTCTCCTTTAGGGTTTTCTTCAGCGACAATACAGACGGTTTTAAATCTGACGGCTATGGAGGTTTTTAAGTGGATTATTCAAGGTAAAAATCAACGTTTAGAAGGAATGCTGATGACTTATGATACTTTAAATTTACAATTTCAAGAGCATATTTTAGTTAAACGTCCGAACTGTCCTAGTTGTGGATATTCTCTAAATAAAACACCTTTACCCGTGGTTTTGGGACATCGGAAAAAGGCTTTTACCAATGATGGGGGACATCGTTTTTGTTCTCCTGAAGAAACCCTAAGAACCTATCAACATCTTATCAGTCCCATTACGGGAATTGTGCGAGAATTAAATAAGATTCAAGGGAATACTTTAGTTCATACTTATGTGGCGAAACATCATTTTCGCAGTGTCTTTGATGATTTAGACAGTTTACGGCAAAATATTGGAGGGAGAAGTGCGGGAAAAGGCCGTACAGATAGTCAAGCAAAAGCAAGTGGATTTTGTGAAGCTATTGAGCGCTATTCGGGGGTTTTTCAAGGGAATGAAATCAGAGAAAAAGCCAGTTATCAAGCGTTAGGAGATAAAGCTATTCATCCTAACAAATGTATGAATTTTAGTGAAAAACAATATCAACATCGAGAACAATGGAATGCGAATAATCAAGGATGGTTTCAAAAAGTCCCTGAACCTTTTGATGAGACAAGAATCATTGATTGGACTCCTGTATGGTCTTTAACTGCTCAAGATTTTAAGTATTTACCCACAGGATATTGTTATTATGGTTATCATCAATCTGAACCCTTAGATTGTTGGGCAGATTCTAATGGCTGCGCCGCAGGAAATACGATAGAAGAAGCGATTTTACAAGGGTTTATGGAGTTAGTGGAACGAGATTGTGTGGCTTTATGGTGGTATAATCAATTAGTTAAACCTTCCGTTGATTTAGAGAGTTTTGAGCAGCCGTATTTTGAGCAATTAAAGCAATATTATGATGGGTTAAATCGGGAACTATGGGTGTTAGATATTACCAGTGATTTGAATATCCCTTGTTTTGCTGCTATTAGTCCAAGAAAGGAGCGGGAAGTCGAGGATATTTTATTAGGATATGGAGCGCATTTTGACCCGAAAATTGCTATTAGTCGAGCGTTAACGGAGGTTAATCAAATCTTACCAAATGTGTTATCGTTTAAGGAAGATGGGACAACGATTTATAATCCTTCTGCGGATCCTTTGGCGGTTAAATGGTGGCAAACGGCAAGGTTAAGCAATCAATCTTATTTAGTTCCCGATAGTAAAATAATACCCAAAAAAAGTAATGATTATTTACAAGTAGCTAGTGATGATTTATTAGAGGATGTTAAATTGTGTCAGCGAATTGTTGAGTCAAAGGGGATGGAAATGTTAGTATTAGATCAGACTCGTCCCGATATTGGTTTAAGGGTAGCTAAAGTCATTATCCCCGGAATGCGTCATATGTGGAAGCGTTTAGGGGCAGGAAGATTGTATGATGTTCCTGTTAGCATGGGATGGTTAAAAGAAGCTTTGACGGAAGATGAATTAAATCGGTTTCCCATGTGGATGTAAACTTTTAGGGTTATTATAGTGTTGGGTTTCGTTGCCTCAACCCAACCTACAAGAGCGGCTGTTAGCATGGGATGGTTAACTCTCGTCGTTATTTAGTCCCAGAATCTTAGTTATTCTGGACTTAAACGTACCGTAGGGGCAAACCCCCTGTGGTTGCCCCCTTGTTGCCCCTGTAGCGCACTAAGCAATACAAGCGCGTAAATCATTAAGAGTAATCATCAACGTCATCGGTTCAAGAGGAGACACATCAAAACCTAAAGCCAAATAAAAATTCTTAGCTTCTTCTGAAATAGCATGAACAATAATTCCCCGAATACCAATGGTATCAGCCGCTTTAACAACCCGTAGCGCACCATCACGAAATAAACCGCGTCCTAAACCTTGACCTTGGTAAGAAGTATCTACTGCCAATCGTGCCAAAATTACCACTGGAATTGGGTTAGGCATATTCCGCCGAAATTTACCATTAGCTGATTGTATACTAATGGCCCCGGAAGCAAGGGCGTAATACCCAACTACCCTATTGTCAACGCAGGTAACAAAAGTTCTAGTTGCACCACTGGCTTGATTAGCATAAGCTCGACGCTTCAACCAATCATCGAAAATTTGGGTCTGAAACCCCGTCGTTCTACGACGGCTTTACTGTTAAATATGAGCATCGTTTACGAAATATATGCTAAAATGTGAGGTATGGAAAAAGCCTATTCGTTTCGATTTTACCCCACACCCGAACA
>NZ_JAPZSR010000281.1:0-5539 GCF_027531875.1 Microcystis sp. LE19-84.1B
TCATAATAAATTTGGCAGAGGATTAAAGATTAGTTATTGTGACTAACTCTTTTGATTAGAAAAAGATAAACTTGAGAATCTTCGGTCAAATTTATTGACTCAAAATCAGCTGTAATTAATTTAAATGAAACAGCCCTACCCTTATCAAGGGGGGACTAAGGGGGGATCGAACCTAAAATCCATTTTTAATTTAATTATAACCAGCTACTTATCTTTTGGGCTATTCTTAGTTTAGCCGAACGAGAACGAGGATTTTTAGCTTGTTCTTCTCGGCTGGGAATAATCGGCTTTTTCGTGATAATTTTCAAGGAATGATCTTCGCGAAAGCCATACTTGATCAGACGATCTTCTAGACTATGAAAACTGATCATAGCGATAATTCCCCCAGATTTTAGCCAGTGGGGGGCTTGATTTAACAATTTTTGCAGAGAATCTAATTCTTGATTAACAGCGATGCGTAGGGACTGAAAAACCCGCGTTGCCGGATGAATACGTCCGTAACGGTAACTAGCGGGGACAGAACTAGCGATGACAGCCGCTAATTCAGTAGTGGTAGTAAAAGGACGTTTTTGGACGATCGATCGAGCAATAGGACGAGATAAACGTTCTTCTCCGTATTGATAAAAAAGATCTGCTAATTCTTTTTCCTGCCAATGGTTAATAATATCAGCTGCCGTCAGGGATTGACAGCGATCCATCCGCATATCTAAGGCTGCCGTGTGGCGAAAACTAAAGCCGCGCTCGCTCTGATCGAATTGGGGAGAACTGACTCCTAAATCGGCGATAATGCCATCAAAACTGCTATTTTGTCCATTATAATCGGCGAAGTTGCCCCACCAGAGGGTTAAACGGCTATCTAGATAGGGGGCGAGACTAATTTTAGCGGCTTCTAGAGCGCTTTGATCGCGATCGATGGCGGTTACTGTCGTTTGGGGATGGGCTTCTAAAAGCAAGCGGCTGTGTCCACCACCGCCTAGGGTAAGATCGAGATAATGCCCCCCGGGTTGAATATTTAAGCCGGCGATTAATTCTTGACTCAAAACGGAAATATGGGGAAAATCTTGATTCATCTGTGCTGATAACTTCCTAAAAATGGCGATTTAACCTAAAAATAACTGATAGGCCCGGTTTTGACTTTCATCCCAATAGCGATAACCGAGAGTATCGAGAAAAGCTTGCCATTGATTCATTTCGTCGGGGGGGACTTGTATGCCGACGACGATGCGCCCGTAATCGGCTCCGTTATTGCGATAATGGAAAACGCTGATATTCCAGTGGGGACTCATGGAGGCGACAAATTTCATTAAAGCCCCCGGTCGTTCGGGAAACTCGAAGCGATAAAATAATTCATGATCGGCTAAATGCGATCGCCCTCCCACCATGTGCCGTAGATGCAATTTAGTCAATTCATCATCGCTGATATCGAGAGTTTTAAAGCCGCAAGCTTCAAAACTCTCGGCTAATTTCTTGGCATCGCTGCGATTTTCGATCTGGGCGCCGACAAAAATATGTGCTTCTTTTTCATCGGCAATGCGATAACTAAATTCGGTTAAATTGCGTTTGCCGACACATTCGCAAAAACGGCGTAAACTGCCCGGTTGTTCGGGAATAGTCACAGCATACAACGCCTCGCGCCGTTCCCCTAATTCTGCCCTTTCCGCCACAAACCGCAAACGATCAAAGTTCATATTCGCCCCACAAGCCACAGCAACAAGCGTTTTATCCTCAATTCCTTCTCTTTCTACATAAGCTTTCGCTCCTGCTACCGCTAACGCCCCCGCAGGTTCTAAAATCGAGCGTGTATCTTGAAAAACATCCTTAATCGCCGCACAAATATCGTCCGTATCCACGAGGATAATCTCATCCACATACTGCTGACAGAGACGAAAAGTCTCCTCTCCCACCTCCCGCACCGCCACCCCGTCGGCAAATAATCCCACTTGAGACAAACGCACCCGATAACCGGCTTTTAGGGATTGATTCATCGCGTCTGAGTCCACAGGTTCCACCCCGATAATTTTAATTTCTGGGCGTAAACGCTTGACATAGGCTGCAATACCTGATATTAGCCCACCGCCACCAATAGCGACAAAAATGGCCTCGATCGGTTGCTGATATTGTCGTAAAATTTCCATACCGATCGTACCCTGGCCAGCGATTACCTCTGGATCATCGAAGGGATGGATAAAAGTTAAGCCTTTTTCCGCTTCTAACTGCCGTGCGTAGGTGTAGGCATCATCGTAGGTGTCACCGTGCAGGACGACAATCCCACCCCGGGCTTTTACTGCGTCGATTTTGACTTGCGGAGTGGTGACAGGCATAACGATAATCGCTTGGGTTCCCAATTGCCGCGCTCCCAAAGCGACTCCCTGAGCATGATTTCCCGCCGAGGCAGCAATTACACCTTTTTGTAACAAATCCCTTGACAAATGCGCCATTTTGTTGTAGGCACCGCGCAGTTTAAAAGAGAAAACCGACTGCATATCCTCGCGCTTGAGTAAAAGCTGATTGTGCAAGCGTTGGGAGAGATTGGGGGCAAATTCCAAGGGGGTTTCTTGGGCGACATCGTAAACCCGTGCGGTGAGGATTTGAACCAGGTAATCGCAGTACATTATTCTTTTTTGGCGGTGGGGATTCGCGAGTCAGGCCAGTATCCAGAATAGATCATCGTCGGTCCGGTTAGCAATAAAGAGCTATCAGCTGTCAGCCGTCAGCTTTTTGCTCTGTGTTCCCTACTTCCCACTTCCCACTGATGTAACCTCTCAATAACTGCTGGAAGCTGTCGCGAACAAAAATCAAGGTCGTGTAGGGGTTGCTATGAGGGAGAAAATCTGGTTTAACACAGATAGGAGGATTGCCACAGAGAGCCAAAGGAAAATTGAGAAAGCCCTCCGCCAAGAAGTAGATAGCTGACAAAACCTCCTGAGGAGCCTGACTGAGCAACTCCAACAACAACAAGCCATCATTGACCAACTCTCTCAACAGCTAAAAAAGCAGCAAGAACGAACCACCCAACTGGAAGCCCAACTCAGAGAACAGAAAAAGCTCAAAGGCCGACCGAAGATAAGAGCCAGCCAACTCAACGAAAAAACCCCGGCGTTGCTTAATCAAGGTATGAATGCTAATTTTGCATATATCAAAAAGTCAGTTTGAGCCTGAGTTTTAAAAAATAGAACTCTTGCAAATTAATTATATGTTATAACTGGACTTCCCCCGTATAAACATACTAGCTATGGCTAAAAGTCTTACAGAGCCTGAGTTAAAGCAATACAATACAAATAAACTACTGGACACAAAATCCTGAAGTTCTTACGCAGATAGGGTTTGAGGCAAAAATTTTCAAATTTGACCTTTAGACCATTATAGCTTGTTTCGGGGCAGAAAATCAGCAAAAACATGGCTACAGAGGGAATCCCTTACTCTAGAGATTAATGACACTATCTGTTAAAATCAGGTTAGCGATCACTATACAGCCAACTCTACGGAATCGCTCTACTCCAGATACAGTCAACGGTACAGCCATTTTCAAGTGAAAAATGTACCCAGTAGTCTCTTTTCAATTTTTTCTTAGAACCGACCTGCAGTAAGGGTTTTGTTAATTTTTTAGTATTTATGTATGGGGGAAGTCCAGTTATTACATCATTCTCCCTTAGAATCCCAAAAATTAACCGCTAAGTAGCGGTAATCTGTTGACCATCTAAATCACTCGTTAAGACTGTCTATGAGAGGGGAAAAGGGAGCTTTTTTTTAGTGTTCAGTAAACAGTAATCGGTGAACTGAAAACTCACATCTGATAACTGATCACTGATCACTGACTTGTGAGGGCGCATCAGCGATCGCACAGTAGGGACGACTATAACAAAGGGGTGTTTCCAAGTCGTGTTGTTCCAAAAATTCCCGATTACTTAAAATCTTAGCGGTTTCTCCCTCTCCCACCACCTGACCACGACTTAACACCACCGTGCGATCGCATAATTCTAAAGCCAGATCGAGATCGTGGGTAGCGATCACTTGGGTTTGGGGTAAAGTGGCTAACAGTTGTATTAATTGCCGACGGGACCGGGGGTCCAGTTGGGCGCTAGGTTCATCAAAAACTAAGACCTGCGGTAACATGGCTAAAACCCCCGCAATGGCCACGCGTTTTTTTTCACCCCCCGATAGATTCTGACTGTTTCTCTTACCATAATGCTGGGAATCCAATCCCACCGCGTGTAAAGCATGATGACAGCGATGGTTTAAATCCTCTCCCCGAATTCCCTGATTCATCGGGCCAAAAGTCACATCTTCCCAGACAGTGGGCATAAATAGCTGATCGTCGGGGTTTTGGAAGACTAAACCGACAAAATTGCGGATATTTTCTAAATTCTCTGGTTTAACTTGGTAGGGACCGACGGTGATTTTACCCGTTTGTGGCGGGAGAATACCGTTAAAATGCAGTAATAAGGTGGATTTTCCCGATCCATTTGCCCCGACTAAAGCCACCTTTTCCGTAGCTTCAATGGCTAAATTAATACCCTTTAACGCTTCTGTACCGTCAGGATAGGTATAAACTAGGTTTTCAATAAAAATCGGGTTGTGGTGCATGAAAAACGAGACTTTTACCTGAGTAGATGTACCATTTGACCCCAGAGGATCAGAATTACTATGCAAATTATAGCGAGATAATCTTTCAGCTTGCTTTGGGGAACCTGTAGAGAAGGCAAGGAACCAGTGTAACCCCTCGATAACATGGCCTGATAAATGCGATCGCCCCGTTCGTAGGTACGGATAAATAAAGAGCCGATCATGTGTCCCACTAGCAACCGTTGCCATCGGGGACTACTCATTAAATTACGCGCAATTGCTGCCCTTCGCATGGAATTAAATTCAGCGATCAAAACAGCTAGATAACGGTACATAGAAGCCAAAATTGCCACCAATAAAGGGGGAGTTTTTAGGGTAACTAATGCTTGCAACAGGTCGGGAATTGCTGTCGTTAAAACCAGAATATTGACCGCACAAAGACAAAGAAAAGCTTTTAGGGCCACACTGCCTAACACCAGCAATCCCTCGCTAGTTATCCGCAAAAATCCCCAAGACCAAAGAATTTCGCCGCCATCACGAAAAAGAGTTCCCAATAAAACCACACCGATAAAGACAAATTCGATCGCTACTCTTTGTAAAAGTACGGGAATAGTCACCCGACTGATCAGAATTAAAATAATTAATCCTAATCCGTAAATCCCCCAAGTTTCCCAGCTACCATTCGGAGTTAAGGCTGTGGCAAAAACTAACAAAAGAGTCACTAAAACCCGGGTATGGGGCGCAAGTTTCTGCCAAAAACCGCAATTTTGGCGCTCATTTTCGCGAGAAAAAGTAGCAATGTGTAGCATTTATCCAGTGATCAGTTATCAGTTATCAGATGAACGTAGGTTGGGTTGAAGCATGAAACCCAACGCCCGCATAGTTTACGCTACCGCTAACCCATCCTACCAATAATTGTGCCTCCCTACTTATCAGTTAGAAAGGGGATATAGGGATATAGAACGTAGGTTGGGTT
>NZ_JAPZSR010000435.1:0-1073 GCF_027531875.1 Microcystis sp. LE19-84.1B
CTTAACAATCGGGTGTTTTCCTTTCCAAGTCATAGTTTGGGCGAATTTCAAAGCGGTTTCGATTTCATCTAAAATACTCCCATTCCAATGGTTTTCTAACACAGCCCAGGTTCGTTCAATAGGATTATATTTACTATGGTAGGGGGGATAGTAAGCCAAACGTATATTAACTTGATATTTTTGGGAAAACTCAACTATACGTTTCATGAACTGAGTTCGTCTCGAATTATTTTCTGGTCCATTATCTTGATTAATTATCAAAGTTTTAATTTTCTCAAAACGAGATTTTTCCGACTCCCAGAAATCTTCTAATATATCAACAATAAAGTCACGGGTGACTGTGGAGGCAGTGAAATACAAAAACAACTCATCAAATTCTGGAATAAATATTCCCTAAGGGGTTAGGGTTGTTTTCGGATTAAAATCATGCTCGTTTGTTTCGACAGTTATTCTATTCTTACCTCCTCGATCAAATAGTCCAATATTAACAAGGGCTTTGGCATCTAAACTAAGACGTAACATCGTAGGGTCTTCATCCGCTTCCTGGTTAATGTTAGCTAATTCCTCAAAGATTGCCTCGGTTTCTGGAATTTTTTTTGAGGTAAAACTTTAGCGACTCTTTTCAGACGATAACCTAAGTTATTTAATTTAACCCGAATAGTTTCCTCGCTCGGTAAATCCTCATCACTGTACCCATATTTAGAGATTAATTGCTTTCGGACTTCGGCCGCACTCAGTCTCACATAAAGCCTTTGGCTTTTAAAACTTGGGTCAGTTTGGCTTTGAGAATCCACTAAACTTTTGATGTTTTCCAATAGAAAAGGTAAATGTTCTTCTGCTTTTTTCCGCCCCTTAGCTGAATGATTATCAACACAAGTAATGCCACTTTTTAGTTCTTTAATTCCTTTACGAATAGTAGTTCGATTCCAGCCTAACTCCTGTGCAGCAAGGGTTTGTCCCCCATAGCCTAATTCTAAGACTGTTTGCGCCATGAATCTTCTTTTAGCTGCACCTTTTAATTGAAGTGCAGTTTCACTGAGCAATTTCTTGAGGGAATCAGTTAATTCCATATA
>NZ_JAPZSR010000487.1:0-1719 GCF_027531875.1 Microcystis sp. LE19-84.1B
GGCAATGGGTGTTAGCACCATGGCGTTTAACCTCAATGGTTTCAACTTCAACCAGTCGATTCTCGATTCTCAAGGTCGTGTAATCGGTACTTGGGCCGATGTGTTAAACCGCGCTGGTATCGGTATGGAAGTAATGCACGAACGTAATGCACACAACTTCCCCTTAGACTTAGCTAGTGGTGAACAGGCTCCTGTGGCTCTGATTGCTCCTGCTATCAATGGTTAATTCCTAGTCTGAACAAAAAGGCACTCCCGCAAGGGGGTGCTTTTTTGTTGTTAGAATTATGATATAGCTCAATGTTAAATGGAGTTAATTTTATGATATCCCCTCAAATTATTGAACTGGAACAAAAGTTACGAAATTTTTCATTTGAAGATAAAAAATGGTTATTGGAGCAGTTACATCAACAATTAGGATTGAATAATCAAAAAAAAACTAAACAAGCATTAATAGATAGTTGGAATGAAGCTTATAGTGATGGATTGGACGAATCAGAAACTTTAATGTTAGAGGGAATACGCCATCATCAACGTCAATTATCTGAGTAAATATGACGATTTTTCAAGGAGAGATTTATTGGATTGATTTAGGAGAACCACAAGGTTCTGAACCTGCTTATCTTCGTCCTTGTGTTGTGGTGCAAAATGATGCTCTGAATCAGTCCCAAATTGGGACGGTTATTGTGTGTGCATTAACAACCAATTTGAGACGAGCAAAAGCTATTGGTAATGTTTTATTGAATGAGGGTGAAGGGAATTTACCTGAATCCAGTGTTGTTAATGTTTCACAGGTTTTCACGGTTGATAAGCGTCTTTTAACGGAGTCTATCGGAAGACTTTCTCGGGAAACAATCAAATTAATTATTCAGGTAATTAAGTTGGTTATTGAACCTCAAGAACTCGAATAATAGGGGGTTATAAAATATAAAATTATAAAAAAAGCGATCGAGCTACCGCCCAAATAATTGCCCAATATATAGCCGCTAGTCCCTGTTTAGAAACCTTGCTAAAACTTCCAGAAGATTCCCTAGGTTATCATTATGCTACTCACCTAATTAGTCTCAATTTTGGTCCTAATTTTTATCGGTCTATTTAGGTAAATTCCGATACAGATTATCTGCTGCTTCGCCTACGGCAAACTCACGATATCTGGCATATAGTAACGGGTTTTGGTGTCGATGTGACGGGAGAATTGCAACTGAAAGCTTTTGAATTAAGTCAAACTCGTCGCCCTCTAGCTATTGTCCTACTTTTAGGGGGATTATTCGGAGCTTTATTTTCTTCCCCACTTTCCTTAGGCTCTCTCTGGGAAGAGATTGTCATCCCCTATAATTTGGGCAAAAATACTCGACCTTTTTTAGCGCAAAAATGGGAACTAGCTGGGGAGAAATCCTTGCTAGTTTGGCGGCAAGAATTGGCGATTGTCCACTCGAACCTAGAAAATTAATTTTGCTGGACTACTTAAGTAAGTGGTTATAATTAAGTTGAAGATAGATTTTGTCTTTGATCCCCCCTGCCCCCCTTAATAAGCTATCCATTAGTCACATCTTTCTTAACATAAAATTTGACAAAAAGAGAGGTTCTTCCGAACTTACACTGTAGAAAATTCCCCAAGCTCCCTCTCTGTCCAGCAATGCTCTAAAGTTGATAAATATCAATCTAACAAAAACTCAAAGCCCTATTGTACAAGCTTTACAAGCATGAGTTGTTGATAGTTTT
>NZ_JAPZSR010000147.1:0-2707 GCF_027531875.1 Microcystis sp. LE19-84.1B
CTGAAATGGGGCGAAAGTCTGTGGACTCTGTGTAAGACAGTACATGGTTTTTTAACTGTGGTATGCGACGGTGGTGGAAGCAGAAACTTAAATCGTGAGGTTTAGGAATCGCCGCACTTTTAGGGCGGCGAGGATGTCAATACCCAAACAAATAAACAGAAAACTTCTTATAGAAGTGGGGCAAGGGGGAAATTTTCAGCTTTAACCTGGAATATACCCCCCTTTTCCCCACAAAAGAGCGATATTTTAGCCCCTGTCCGAAGGCTGAACATTAGATAAAATTTTGTTACGACCATTCCACCAGCAATTTTTGAGCAAGATACAATCGGAATAGTAGAGCTGCCATTGGGCTAAAAGTTAAGCAAATTTAATCGATAGCCATTTCAGAAAAAAATGTGTCATCGATAATGTTGATCTTCCCCAGATAAGAAGCGAGTGAAGATTAATTGTTGAACCGAGCATCAAAAGCTATCTCTACAGGAGGAAATGTTAGAAAGTTATCCCAGAAGGGGAACCATCAGTCTTGACATATCTATTTCCCATCTAACAGCAAAGGATTTGATCTCATTCAGGGGAAAAAGTCGCTATGAACCACCAAATAGAAACCCCGATCCGCTCACCTTCTCAAGCTCGATTCCGTTCACGGGAAGAACGCATCCAGATCGGTAAATCCCTGCGGGAGCGATTGCCGCGTTCTGTCCACGCTATCTGGCAACCCCCCGCAGCTGGTCGAGAGCCGATCGAGATCATCGAAGCATCAAATCGAGGGCGATTACAGGAATTGATTCCCATCCGCTACGGACGAATGTTGCGGAGTCCCTTTACCTTCCTGCGCGGTTCCGCTGCTTTGATGGCCTACGATCTGGCCACCACTCCCAAAACTGACATTATCGTGCAGGCCTGCGGGGATTGCCACCTGTTGAACTTCGGATTTTTTGCCACCCCCGAACGCAATTTAGTCTTCGATATTAACGATTTCGACGAAACCCTGCCCGCGCCTTGGGAATGGGATCTCAAGCGTCTCGTGGTCAGTTTTGTCATCGCCGGCAGGGATAGCGATCTATCCAATCAAGAATCGAAGGCAGCGGCGATCGATTGCGCTCGTTCCTATCGAGAACACCTGCGGGAATATTCTCGCCTCAGTCCCTTAGAGGTATGGTACACGCGCATAGGAGTAGAACAGGCGATCGAGATGGCTCCCGACGAAAAGACGCGGAAGTTGCGGGAACAGATGATGGCAAAGGCCCGCGAGCGCATCATCGAACATCTCTACCCCAAGATCGTCACCCAAACCGGGGGACGCAATCGCTTTGTCGATCAGCCGCCCATTCTTTACCATGTCAACGAACCGGATTGGGAGACTCTCGTGCGCGAGGGTCTGGAAGACTATCGCCAATCCCTGCCGGAGGAACGCCGAGTCCTCTTCGATCGCTACCAATTAGAGGACTTTGCCCTGAAAGTGGTGGGCATTGGCAGTGTCGGCACCAGATGTTATATCGCCCTATTGTTCTCGGAAGATAACCATCCCCTCATCCTACAAGTTAAGGAGGCTTGCCCTTCGGTTCTGGAACCCTATACCGCCAAGAGCCAGTACGAAAATCAGGGACAACGGGTAGTTACAGGCCAGAGATTGATGCAATCCTCTAGCGACATATTTTTGGGCTGGACTAAGGGAAGAGGGGGCAACGACTTCTATTTACGGCAACTGCGGGATATGAAGTTTTCCCTACCCATTGAAGGAGTATCGGCCGTCCAACTGCAACGCTACGCCGAGTTCTGCGGCTGGACTTTGGCCCGCGCCCACGCCAAATCTGGAGATGCGGCCACCATTAGCGGTTATTTGGGGAAAGGAGATCAGTTCGATCTAGCCCTGGGCGAATTTGCGATCGCTTATGCCGATCAGACAGAACGAGATCACGCCGCTTTGGTGGATGCGGTCAAAACAGGACGGGTCGAGGCTTTGGTAGAAGAAAATTTATAGAGATTAGGGAGCGATTTTGAGCGGATCTAGGCAAGATCAGCCCCTCGCTGCTGAAAAAATTTAACTTTTGATGGTATAATTCGCCTGGAAAGTCAAAATCGGCTCTCAAAGGGTAGCTATATGGTTCCAACTTCAGATCAAGCCAATGATTTCATTCAAAAAAATGCCCTGAGCAGTGGTGTCACCAACGCTGTCATCGGAAATTTTGGGTCTGAAACCCCGCCGTTTTACGGCGGCTTTGCTGTTAAATCTTAGCGCATTTACGAAATATGTGTTAGAATGTGAGGTATGGAAAAAGCCTATTCGTTTCGATTTTACCCCACACCCGAACAAGAGTCGCTATTGCGGCGCACTTTGGGATGTGTAAGATTGGTTTACAATAAAGCTCTCCATCTCAGAACACAAGCATGGTACGAAAGACAAGAAAGAGTAGGATATACTGAAACTTCTTCAATGCTAACCGATTGGAAAAAACAAGAAGAATTAGACTTTCTCAACGAGGTAAGCTGTGTACCCTTACAACAAGGGTTAAGACATTTACAAACAGCTTTTACTAACTTCTTTGCTGGTCGTACTAAGTATCCCAACTTTAAGAAAAAACATCAGGGAGGAAGTGCCGAATTTACCAAGTCTGCTTTTAAATTTAAAGACAAACAAATCTATTTAGCTAAATGCACAGAACCTTTACCTATTCGCTGGTCGCGACAAATACCAGAAAGCTGTGAA
>NZ_JAPZSR010000304.1:0-2106 GCF_027531875.1 Microcystis sp. LE19-84.1B
ACGCACCAACAGCGATTAAACTCACTATACCACTAGGTTCCGGGGTTGATACAGGACCGCCACCAGTAGGAGTGATATCCCCATTAATAGCCACAAACCCACCCCCAGTAACATTACCGGAGTTTTGACCATAGAAGTAGAGCGTAGATGTATCAGCATTCAGTCCATAGAGACGGAACTGCACCGGGCCGGTTTGGGGTGCTAAACTGCTTAGGTCAAAGCTGTAGGTATTAAAGCTATTTGCTAGGCTAACTGTTGTCCCTAAATCACTGGTGAACCCATCAACACTAGAGCGCAAGACTAAATCTAGCGGCGTTTCATCCTGCTGCGCATTGAGTTGCAAGTTAGTAAAATCGACTTGAAAACCTGCACCAGGTTGTACGGCAAATTCCACGTATTGGTTGGTATTAACAGTGCTACCTGTATTCCAAAAAATACCCAACAGGAAAGGAAGACCACTCAGCCGACTTATCCCGGCGGTATCTAACCCAGTGCTGGTTATATTCGCACCTACATTATCCGCCGCTCTGGGATAGGATGCCGTAGAAGCCTCAAATTGATTCCAACCAGCTACTATTGCCGCTTGAGCAGGAGCAACCCCGGCTAACCCCATCAGAGTCAAGGGGGTTAACATTGTCAGTAATTTTTTCATGGATTCGATGACAGTAATGGGACAGAATTATAATCATATTTAACGCTAGTTTTGCGCCAATATCCTACGACCGAAACTATCACAAGGGGGGGGGAAGTCAAGGGTTATTTAATCATCATTTATTATGGTTTTTTATATTTAAGATAGTTTTAGGTTATATGACTCGTTGCAAGGTTCTACCTTGCAACGCAGATAAGCGAGGTTCTACCTCTACATTAATTCACTAATTTATTAATTATTTAATTCACCAACATGATCATTCATTTCGATGCAAGATTTACCGATAACTTAACTTACAGCAAACCCAGTTAACTTACGAGTTTCCAGATCGTAAAAAGCTAAAACTATATCTTCTTTAGAAATACCCTCCCTTAATAATTCCGTAGCGATACCTTCCTCAGTCCAATCCTCCTCAATATAAATCTTCTTATTTTTAATCCTAATATGGACTTGAATATTCCTGATTTTTTTCTTGCCTTCCCAACCCATAAAAAGCCAAAAATACTGATCATGTATCTCGTCAAAAACAAGACAACTTTCTTGATCTAAATTAGCAGAACCAGAAACCCATTCGTGATATTCTGTTAATACTTTTTTAATGGCATTGCGATATTTTTTTAGTCTATCCATCGTAAAATTTTCTCCTTTTCCATCTCAACAACCAGCAAAAGTAATTGATTTAAGTAGGTGGGTGGAATTAAATATAAAATGAACGTAGGTTGGGTTGAAGCATGAAACCCAACGCCCGCATGGGTTACGCTACCGCTAACCCATCCTACAAATAATTGTGCCTACCTACTTATTTTCCTGACAGGGGGACAAGCAAGCTGAAAAGCTTATGTAGCATGGAATACAGATACAGACTCAAAAAAAAGATAAGTCATATATAGTAAATATAACCTAGATAACGAAAATGATAAGTGAACTATACCAGAAAGTCTTAGAGAATGAACTGGGGCGAGCCAGATATCTACTGTTGTTAGTGATAGTTGGAACCTGGCAAATACTAAAGCAAGCCAAGTTAGAGATATTAGCAGAAGCACTACCAATACCAATCCTGTTTGAGAGTCGGAGAAAAAAACTAAAAAGATTTTTAAAGCTGGAAATTCTGAATATTGAAAAAATCTGGTTTGTCTGCCTAAAAGAGATGTTAAAACAGCAGGAGAGATTCACAATAAAAGGATTAGTATATATTGCCATAGACCGGACGAGTTGGGGAGCAATAAATATCTTGATGGTGAGTCTAATTTATGACAAGAGAGCCATCCCAATCTATTGGGAGATATTAGATAAAAAAGGAAGTAGTAACCTCGAAGAACAGCAGCGAGTATTGGGGAAAATATTGACGGTGCTATCAGGTCATAAAATAGTGGTGTTAGGAGATAGAGAATTTTGCTCGGTCAGTCTTGGAAAGTGGCTTCAGAAGCCGAGTTTGTACTTTTGTTTAAGACAAA
>NZ_JAPZSR010000287.1:0-33060 GCF_027531875.1 Microcystis sp. LE19-84.1B
GAAATGGGGCGAAAGTCTGTGGACTCTGTGTAAGACAGTACATGGTTTTTTAACTGTGGTATGCGACGGTGGTGGAAGCAGAAACTTAAATCGTGAGGTTTAGGAATCGCCGCACTTTTAGGGCGGCGAGGATGTCAACACTTTTTCCCTTTCAACAAAGCGGCCCGGGCCTGTTCGCGGTCATCGAAATGGATTTTTTCCGTCCCCAAAATTTGATAATCTTCGTGACCTTTACCCGCAATAATTACTCCGTCTCCCGGTTGTGCTGTTTGAATAGCGGTGTCAATGGCCACAGCGCGATCGCTAATTACCTGTACGGTAATTTCTGAAGGAATGCCAGCGATAATATCCTCAAGGATTCGTTCGGGAGACTCTGTGCGAGGATTATCGGAGGTAACTATGGCTAAATCTGCTAATTCGGCCGCTATTTTCCCCATTAACGGTCGTTTTGTCCGATCTCGATCGCCGCCACAACCAAAAACACAAATCATCCGACCGGAAATAAAAGGCCGGGAAGCTTTTAAAACATTCTCTAAACTGTCGGGAGTATGGGCATAATCGACAATGACGCTGATATCCTGGTCGGGAGCGGTGCTAACCCGTTCCATCCGCCCTGGTACTCCTGAAAACTGGGGAATTTGACCGATTACTGTCCCTAAATCTACACCACATTCTAACACTGCCGCCACCGCCGCTAAGAGGTTAGCTAGATTATATTGACCCACCAGAGGAGAAGCAAAGGCTATTTCTCCTTGGGGAGTCACCATCACCCCTTGAACTCCCGTGGGTTGATAGTGTAAATCTTTAGTATAAAAATCGGCACGAGCATCGGACACACTATAGGTTAAAACCTGTTGGGGAGACAGGGAGGCCACTAAACGTTGACCATAGGCATCATCAACGTTAATAATCGCCTTACCTTGCAGATAATCGGTACTAAATAATTTAGCTTTAGCGGCAAAATAATCCTCCATATCGAGGTGATAATCGAGATGGTCCCGGGTGAGATTAGTAAACACTGTCACGGGAAAAGTACAACCCTGTACCCGTCCCTGGGCCAGTGCATGGGAACTAACTTCCATGACGGCGATTTCATTGCCGGCGCTCACCGCTTTGGCCAAACTGGCTTGTAACTCGTTAGCGAAAGGGGTGGTATGATTAGCAGTTTCTTGGAATCCTTGCCAACGGGTGTAAAGAGTCCCGAATAACGCGGTGGGAATCCCTGCTTGGCTGAGAAAATATTCAATTAGATGGGTGGTGGTGGTTTTGCCGTTGGTTCCCGTCACACCGATTAATTTTAGGGTTTGGGCAGGATAATGATAAAATTTGGCAGCGATCGCAGCAGTGGCAGTAACTAAATCTGCCACAACGATTACGCAAGCATCCTCCGGGGGGGGAAATTTAGCGGCGGCTGCCGGGGAGATAATCGCCGCTAGGGCCCCGGTTTCCAAAGCGGAACGCCAAAATTCGCCGCCATCGACGCGAGTGCCAGGTAAACCGATAAATAAATCTCCCGGTTGACAAGCATGGGAATTGGTGGAAATTCCTGTAATCTCGGTAATAGAAGCGATAGGAGAAGAAATCGGGGAAACCGGAGTGATATTTGTCAAAAGTTCTTGCAGTTTCATAGTCAGGATTGAATCTAGGGATTGCTGCTTTTAGATTAGCCGATAATCAAAGAGGTTCCTAGTCCGAAATGGGAAGTGGGTTTTTCAGTGATCAGTAAACAGTAATCAGTAATCAGTGAACTGAAAACTCACATCTGATAAGGCTCTCTTGTACTTTGTGGGAAAATGTGGGTATTCTTGATAGTTTCTTGGGTAAGTAAGCACTGAAAGCCTTATCCAAAGACCGTTTGAAAAGCCATAAATTTTGCTTATCACACGAAACCCAAGAGAGCCTCTGATAACTGATAACTGATAACTGATAACTGAAATCCCCAAAACCCTATCACCCTATCTCCTGCCTTTTGCCTTTTGCCGACCGGCTCCTGATATCTGCGATAAGCTAAAAAAAACAAGGCTATAACTGGTCAACTGCTGACGATTTTCGGGATATTTATATGCAATTAGTCGATTTTCTGGCTCTCATTCATCCTGTCCTAGCGATAGTGGTCGTTTTCCCTATTATCGGCCTCGTAGTTAACTTTGCTTGGCAAACCCGTCAACGTCGCCTAGAAACCAACGCGGGAAATAAAAGTAAAATTCCGCCAGTGGTCGGGCCGGAACATCTACGCTTAGGCCGCTGGTTAACGGGTACAGTGGTAGGGGTTAACCTGTTAGCACTAGCTTACTCGGTCGTTTACGGGTTTAATGGTTTTGTCGATAAACAAAAAGATGGAAAATTAGACTCCTTTCAGGTCATTTTTGTGATTTTGATGTTTTTTGTCACCATTGCCTCTTTGGTCTGTCTCTACCGCGCTAGACAAGCTCTCTGGCGCGGAATTTTTGCCACCTTGACTGGCATCGGTTTAATTATTATCGGTGCTCAGGATGGGGTCTGGCGACTCTCGGCCCAATGGTATTGGTCTCACTACTATATCGGTATGGCGGCATCAATACTGATGATTTTCTCTCTGGCAATTGTCGAAGATATCTATAAAGACCGCTCCCATCGTTGGCGCATCGCCCATACAATTCTCAATTGTATCGCTCTGGCTCTCTTTCTGGGACAAGCCATGACCGGTTCGAGGGATTTACTGGAAATTCCCCTCAGTTGGCAAAAACCGGCAATTTATCGCTGTGATTTCACCAATAAAACCTGTCCTGAACCGAAATCCTCAACCCCCCTCATTAACCCGATAAGTTAAACTTTTTTAGGGACTGGGAGAGGGTGAAGCAGTCGCGAAATTAATTACACTCAGATTTACCAGGAGCGGTATCGATGGGTTCCTCACACCAATTGTCAATACCACCAAGCTGGAGAAATGGGGGTCTCAGGTCTGCGATTAAGTCAGCCCATTGTACCCCTTGGGTCACAGCTACAGCACCGCTAGTTGAGGGACAGCCTGAAATTTTGCCCCAATCTTTACCCCAGGCAGCACCGGTGAAACCAGTACCAGTTTTACCGAGGGAATAGTTAGGAGCAAAGATAAACGCTTGTAGTGTTTGGTTTCCTGTCAGACAAATGGAACCTGATTCATTATAGGCATAAATCTGTAGATTGCCCAATTTACAGCCAGGCTCCATAGCACAATTATGTTCGATGGCACCCTTAATATCACCTTTAACATAAAAAACTACCCGTTTCCCCGGAGTAATGGTAATCTTCTCGTCTGTCAAGTCGATCTTATTAACGGTATATTCGTACACTTCTACGCTTTTACCGTCAATCGTGCGGGTAGAATAGGTATCAGTGTCTCTGGGAAAAGTTCTCTGAGCAAGCGGAAGACTATCGGTAAGTTCCAGGTCTTTCTGACCAGAGGGAAGGCCAGTGGGAATCTTCGGTAAATCGGGGAAAAACACACCGACAAATCCTGCTCTGTAGGGGGGACTGGGTTCAAGTGTGGGCTGTTGAATCTTATCTTGTTTAGCCTTACATTCTGGACTCACCACCTCCTCCACCACATCCCCTTGAAATTTAGCAGCATCACCGTCCGCATTTCCCTCACTTATCCATAAAGCTGGGACCGTGGTGCGGTTAAATGCGGGGGTAGGGGCATTAAGAATAGGGATAGTTACCACCACGCGGTTACGGGAGGCGGCATTATCGTCACTATCTATATTGGGATCAGTCTTAGTTAGGTCTGTTGCGGCACTGGTGCGAGAACGTCCTTCGAGGGTGAGAACTCCCCGGCTGGATACAGAATTATAATCATATCTAACCACGCGATAATAACGATTATTATCGAGCTTAACCCAATTACTACTAGCCAACTCTTTTAATTCATCGATTTTTTTCGTCAAGGTAGCAGCAGCGTTGGGATTACTACAGGAGGGGGCGGCATCGACTAATTTTTTTAACTGTTTCTGTAAATTGGTGGGATCAGTAACCACATCATATTTGGCGTTCTGCCAACAATCGCCGGAAGCACAATGACTATTAACCGTCGCCATAACTCGAACGCTATTGAGTAGATCCTGCACGCGAGCCACTCCAACTTCGGAACTTCTTAAAGCATCAGCCCGGACTTTTTGGGCAATTACTTTCGATTGGTCCCCTTGGGCGCGCATTATCATAGTTATTCCTGTCACCATGAGGATGAGTCCAATTAACACGGCAAGAGGCAAGGCAAACCCCTTTTCCTTATTAGCCATCAGGTGAAGGTATAAACGATTGTTCATAAGCCAGTCCATCTAAGAATGGTTACTTTTATTACAATAATATCAATTTTTGGTCAAGTGAAAACTGTGAGAATACAGGAATAGCACTGTGAGTGAAATCACAGACTAAGGCCAGTTGATAGGATAATCAGCCAGTAATTTTTCGATAAGTATGTAGGCGTTAAAAATTATTATCAGACACCCCCCTTATCAAGAGGGGCAGGGGGGATCGGCACCCCCCTTATCAAGGGGGGCAGGGGGGATCGGCATCCCCCTTATCAAGGGGGGCAGGGGGGATCGAACCTAAAATCCATTTTTAATTTAATTATAACCAGCTACTTAAGTATTTTCGACTTTTGACTAAACTAAAGGGCTGTTTTTCGATTCAGAAATGCTCGCCAAATCAAGCCTATCCCCCGAAAAAAGCTGATAATTAACAACCAAAGGGATTTTAATTCTCCTGCCGTATTTTTCGGTTGCCAGCGCTGGGGACGACAGAATAAAAAAGTAATTAGTTTTCTCTGCTTTGATAGGATAAGTGGCTGGAATTTAAGGGTTGCTTGCCAGATTTTGCCTCGTTTTTCTAGATTGACTAGATGAGCAGATAAGCGCAAATCTTCGCCTAAAATATCTAGGAGTAATTTTTCTGAGTAGATGGGTTCCCTCAGGTGAATTTCTGCTCCTATTTCCGAAAGTTTTTTGAGATTGCCCTGTATAATTATATTCGCTTCTGTTATCAAGTTAACAGGAGATTCCAACAATTGGTATTGAGTTTCTAAGGTGAGGGGAGCTTCCAATAAAGCCACCAGAGCAGTCATGATAATAACCACGTTATATATAGCCAAAATCAAGCCAAAATTTAGGGGACTTTCTTGATAATTGTGATGATTTAAATTAAAGAAAATACTAATTAAAGTAATGGTGAGAAAAAACAGCAATGGGTAGGATAAGTGCCAATTATATTGATAATTTTTGCGAGCAATTCCCTTGGGTGTCACCTGAAATCCTTTGTCAAAGGGTTTCCAAAGAACATGGAGAACTGTTAGGGATGTTGGTACACAAATAATCATCGATAGTACCTCAGAAAAAACAATCGAGCGCGAGCGAGAATTTAACCAGTGATAAGTGGCTAACTGGAGCATCATGTAGGGTAAAAAGATATAGATTGTCTCATCGATGGTAATGTTCAAAGGTACTATATATCCAAAGGTATAAAGGAGAGGAATAAGCAGAGAAAATAAACGAGCTAAGGGAGAAAACCAGGATAAAAGTCCTTCTAAGTGTGCCAATCTTTGGGGTAGAGTTAGTCCCGCAATTTTTAGGGGATTAGCTTTGATAAAAAAGGCCTGTAACGTTCCTCTTGCCCAGCGCAATCTTTGCAGTAAATAAGCTGATAAACTTTCAGCAGATAAACCAGCACTGAGTTTTTCATTTAAGTAAATAACTTCATAACCTTTCGCTGAGATAGCAATCCCAGTAAAATAGTCTTCACTGATAGATTCTATATTAAAATATCCCACTTCCTCTAAGGCTTTTCTTCTGACAATAAAAGAAGTACCAGCACAGACAGGACTACCCACCCCATCTTTAGCTGGTTCGATATGACGATAAAATAATTCTTCGTCGGGAGTAACGATATTTTCTAAACCTAAGTTATGGGCGATAGGATCGGCATTATAAAAGCTTTGGGGCGTTTGCACTAAGGCAATTTTTTGGTTTTGAAACCAGCCAACAGTTCTTTCTAGAAAATTCCGACAAGGGATAAAATCTGCATCAAAAACTACCACTAATTCCCCTTGAGTTTGTCTGAGAGCATGGTTTAAATTACCTGCTTTAGCGTTTTTTCTATCCTGACGAGTCAGATAATGACAATTTAATTTTTCTGCCAATTGATGAATTTCTGATCTCTGAGTATCATCGAGAATATAAATATTTTTATGAGGATAATTAAGGGCTTGACAACCGATAATAGTTCTTTTTAAGATAAAGGCTGGCTCATTATAGGTGGGAATCAGAATATCTACCGTGGGCAAATACTGTTTATTGATCACTGCTTGGCTATAAAAATCAGCTTCTTTGCGTCTATCTTTCGTGGTTAAGACTAAAAATAACTGAATTATGCTACCACTTAAAACCATCATCTCAACGCCTAAAAGTAGTAAACTAAAAAAGCCATTGAGAGGAGTAGAAAGATTTAAAGTTTCCAGAATCCTCCAGAGTAGATAGCGCAGGGTGATAGCGAGAGTGATAGAAATAATGACTAATCTTGACCAAACTTGCGGATGCGGAGACAAGAAAATGATTAACTGCGTCAAAATTAGCAGGATAACTGTGGGTAATAATAATTGATAGCTATGAGCAACCGTGGGAACTTTAATCCAAGCAAAGGGGTTAAAAAAATCTTCTACTAAGCCAAGGAGTAGTCGATAAATATTGTCTTCTGGCCAAGATAATGATAAACTGACCATCATTAGCCCGCCGAGCACTGCTAACATAATTAAAATAACTGATATTATCGCTAAAATCGACTTGAATACGGAGGAATACACTGGTTTTTGAGGGAATGGAAAAATCGATTCTTGGTTAGACATGAATCCTCTTCTGATCAAATAAATATAACTAGGGCTGGCTGAATAATGATAAAACCCTTTTAAAATAAGGCTTTTGACCTGTTAAAATCCGATGTTAGTGCCAGAATATAGGATTGGGACATTCAAAAACCTGGCATTATTCTTTTTTAGTACATAAACTGGTACACAAAAGAAGGGCAACAAAGCCTGAAACGACCGACGACTGGCTACTGACTCCTAACCCCACCAACAAACTTTTTCAGCAAACCCTAACTACATTTTACAATTCTTAACAAAAACCTGTGCATTGGGCAGCTTTCTCATCCTTGGCAATGACACCAAATCGTTTTATAGTCTTACCTCGTTTCAAGGGAAACCCTTGGAACGCATTTCCGGAGGTTCTACCTTGGAACGAGACAAATCGAACTTTAAAAACCCAGTTATGGATTGTTGCTCCCTACACCCTACCCCCCACACTCCACACCCTGTCTCACTTTCAATCTGCTTGTCACCCCGTCAGGAACATAGTATACTTTGGTTAACCGTGAGGAAAAATTAATCTATGATAGCCGTCAAAATCGCCGTTGTTAGCGCTCTCGTTTTAGTTGTGGTCAAATTCGTCGCTTCTATTCTAGGCAAAGGCAATATACCCCTACTTAATCAGGCTGTCACTGTGATTTTAAGCCTTTTTATCGGTTTTGAGTTGATTCAACTAGGACAAGCGGTGATTGAAAAGATTAATTAGGGCTTGCTCAATAAATGTGAAAACCTTGTTGGGTAAAACTTTTAGACTTTTTGGTTTCCAAAAAGTACCAGATATGGGAGTGATCGGGTGGAAAATTCCGGGACTTTTTCCCTGAAAATTAGGTAATTGACCAGATGAAAATCGCTAAAACCCTACACCCCACCTGCCCCCAGGAAAAGCTTTTTGCCGCAAACCCTATTTGGGGTTGGCTGAATAAATGTGAAATGTAGGTAAGGTAAGGGTTTTGTGGCTTTTCTCGCCAAACAGGTGCAAGATTTTGAGAGAATCGTGCTTCCAAACCTTGCGTCTTCATCGGCCCGCGTCCTGTAGGGGCGAAGCATTTGGGCATAACCTATCGGTGAAACCGGAGATTTTCTATCCGAATGCTTCGCCCGTACTTTTTGCCGCAGACCCTATTTAGTAGTACAATCGATCAGATTTGGCGGATCTGAGTTTTTGTCCCTTTTGAGTTTCTCGATTTCTCGTTGATTGGCTTTTGGATCCGCAGCCACCCATAATTGTTTATCTCCATCCCACATGGCCTGCGTGTGTATTGCTTTTTCCCAAAAGCAGGCCGATTTAATTTGTTCTGGATGAAGATCCTCGGCTCCGTTGAGGTTGGCTCCGATGAGTTTGGCTCTGATGAGTTTGGCTCCGTTGAGGTTGGCTCCCCTCAAATTTGTCCCACTTAAATCAAGAATTTTAATTTTATTAGAGTCAGTTGTTTCAGCCAAATTATCCCCGGCTTGGTCATTCTCAACTTTACGCCGCCCGATTACCGTTAAAGCGGCCTGAACTGGAATACTCACGGAAGGGAGCTTTTTTAGGGCTTTCTCTCTTTCCTCTGGCTCCAGTTGTTCAATATTCGAGGGAATGGGGGAATTTTTACGAATGTAGGAAGTCAGCACTTCCATAATTGTCCATTGATCCTTGGGAGAATCTTTGGCAATTCGCTCTAGGGAATAAATGCCGCCAATTACCACCTCCTCTTTAGGATTACCGATTTGCTCGACAGCCTTCGAGAAGCGCTCAGTAATCAGACGTTGCTGAGTCAGCTGCATTTCCGCTTGAGAATTGAAATAATTGACAATAAGCCCAATTCCTGCGAAAAGGGTAGCAATTAATCCCAGGGCAGAAATAATCGTTTTGACCACATCAATGGCAAAGGTGCGGCTGTCTTTGTCTTCACGGGCAAAAAGCCCCGGTATTTGCTGAAATAGCCAGAAGGGAAAGATTAGCAGTTTCCAAGCAACTCTGACAAGAGACTGGAGCGATAGCAACAATCTTTTAATTAGCCTTTTTCCCCGGCGATAGGGCATCTTTAGATTCCAAGCAAGAATCGCTCTGGGATGTTGGCTAAAATATTCTTTCGCTTGCTGCCAGTCATCTATTTCACTGCCTTCTTTACCCGATGCCAGCCGTTTTTGATAAAACTCGTGAGCCTTAATCTGGTGCAATTCTAAAGGAATTCGTGGTGATTTTTTCGGAACCATGCAGTGTTTTCCCCGCCAATAGATGGATTTTGCCAAGAAACTGAGGGACTAACAAAACTGTTTTCGAGGTCGGTTGAAAAGAAGTAAAATCCAACCATTAAAGTTTGTCTGTTAATCGGGTAATCGGCTCTCTTGGCTGCTGTGTAATCAACAGGATCGATCATCGAGATTGTCGGTATAGACTAGAGCTTAACGTCAACCGTTGATCAAGCTGTTGGGATACAATCCAGCAAGGACAAGAGAGCCTGTTTACAGAATCGATCGCTTTAAGTGGTGTACTCTGCGTTAATTTTGACGTAATCGTAACTAAGATCGCAACCCCAGGCCGTACCTGTTCCCGAACCGTTACCGATGCAGATAGACATTAAAACGGTATCTTCTCGTAAATAAGCCCCGCTTGCTGCCGCTTTCAGGTAATTACTGGCACTAGCTCGATCGAACGCCAGAGGTTGACCATTTTCCATCATCACGAAGTCGCCTAACTTGATTTGTAGGTCTTCTTGATGGAAGACAACCCCGGCCCGGCCCGCGGCCGCCGCAATTCGTCCCCAGTTGGGATCTCGACCGAAAACCGCCGATTTTACTAAGGAAGAACCGGCAATGGTGCGAGCAATCTGACGAGCGGACTGATCATCAGCCGCCCCCGAAACCCGCACTTCTATTAAACAGGTGGCTCCTTCCCCATCCCGGGCGATCGCTTTGGCTAGGTATTGACAAACTTCCGTTAACATGGCCTCTAACTTTTGGGCATCCCGGCCCATTTCTGTGATCGCTGTGGTGCGCGATTGACCGTTAGCCAAGGCGATCAGACTGTCATTGGTACTGGTGTCCCCATCCACCGTAATCTGATTAAAACTTTTATTAGCCGCCCGACTTAACATATTTTGCCAGAGAACCGTCGATACTGCGGCATCACAGGTAATAAAGGAGAGCATCGTCGCCATATTCGGGTGAATCATCCCCGATCCCTTGGCAATTCCCCCAATTGTGACCGGACGACCATCAATAGTGGTTTGCAAGGCGATCGATTTGGGGACTAGATCCGTGGTCATAATCGCCCGGGCCGTGCTTTCGCCACCATTTTCCGACAATAAACCTGCTAAGGTCGGTAAAGCGGCGGTTAACGCATCCATGCGAATCCGTTGCCCGATCACTCCCGTAGAAGCCAGCAAAATTGCATCGGCGGGAATCCCTAAAACTTGGCTCAAGGCGGCGGCACTATCGAGAGCGTCTTGCCATCCAGCTTGCCCCGTGGCGGCGTTTGCTTGGCCGGCATTACACAAAATCGCCCTGGCGCTGGCTTTAGTTTGGAGGCGTTGACGGCAATAATCGACGCAAGCTGCCCGCACTTGACTGGTGGTAAAGACTCCGGCGGCGATCGCTTCTGTTTCCGAGACAATTAGGGCTAAATCGGGCAAACCGGACGGTTTTAGCCCCGCGGCCATCCCTGCGGATTTAAATCCTTTTGGGGCGGTGATCCCCCCCTCTATTTCCTGCCAATCGGCCATTTTCTCCCGTCTCCTACTCAAATTCGACGATCGATTATAGCAAGTAAAAAGCCAAAAAGTAGCAAAGGGTTTGACCGTTGCGGGTTGGGGGGAAGGGAGCGGGGAGCATAAATAAAAACAATCCCCTGTCTCGGAGTCTCCTGTGTTCTGATTAAGCTGTCTCTTGGGCAGCGGCTAATTCCGCCAGTTTTCCCTGTTGATCCTTGGCGATACAGGATTGAATCACATCTTCGATATCGCCGTCTAAAATGCGATCGAGGGAAAAATTCTGATTTAAGCGATGATCGGTGAGACGATTATCCTTATAGTTATAGGTGCGAATTTTTTCCGAACGGGAACCGGTTCCCACCTGAGAGCGCCGCATGGAACTGACCGCTTCCTGTTGTTCCTGTAACTTCATATCGTACAGTTTCGCCCGGAGAATCTGCATAGCTCGTTCCCGATTTTGCAATTGCGATCGCTCTTCGGTGCAGAAAACCCGGATTCCCGTGGGTTTATGGATTAAATCGACGGCAGTTTCCACTTTATTGACATTTTGACCGCCTGCACCCCCAGATCTAGCCGTGGTTAACTCAATATCCTTGGGATCGATATGCACTTCCACATCGTCCACTTCTGGCATAATCGCCACGGTAGCGGTGGAAGTGTGGACGCGACCACTCGCTTCCGTCAGAGGAACCCGCTGCACCCGATGGACTCCCGCCTCAAATTTCAGCTTACTATAGACGTTATCGCCTTTAATCTCTAAAATTGCCTCTTTAAATCCTCCCATATCCGCCGGAGATTCACTCAAAAGGCTAACTTTCCAGTTTTGAGTTTCGGCATATTTTGAGTACAAACGCACTAAATCCCCCGCCCAAATACTGGCCTCATCACCTCCAGTCCCGGCGCGAATTTCCAGCATGATATTCTTTTCATCGAGGGGATCCCGGGGCAGCAGCAGAATGGTTAATTGGTCTTCCAAAGTGGCGATTTTTGCCTCTAATTCTGCTACTTCTAGGGCGGCCATTTCCCGTAATTCGGGATCGCTGGCGGATTCTTTGAAGATTTGTTTCGCACCGATTAAATCCTCTTGACTTTTTTGCCAAATTTCGTAGGTGTTGACCGTTTCCTCTAGGGAAGCGCGGGATTTGGCCAGACGATGCAATTCACCCGGATTACTGGTGACATCGGGATCCGCTAGACGACGGGTTAATTCTTTGTAGGTCTGTTCTACAGATTGCAGTTTGTCTAGTAAATAACTTTCAGCCATAATCGATAGCCACAAATAGGGTTAAACGGGGTTAATTGGAAGATAACCCGCAAATTCATTGGATTAGAAGCGTCTAACAGATAATAGAGACGCAATCCTTTTAATTGTCTTAATTTTCTTGGTTTGGGGTTCTTCGAGATCGGAAAAATCCCGCTCAACTGCTGACAGTCAGTCAGTTTTGCTAATACTTAGAAATATTTTTAGGCCAGCAAGCGGCAAGGGAAGACATTTTTTTCTTAACCAGATTATTCCTATATCTGAAACTATCATTTTTTGGCCGGTTTGAGCAAGTAATCTTAAATTCTGTTTAAAAGTGGGGAAGTGGGGAAGTGGGGAAGTGGGGGATTGGGGGATTGGGGGATTGGGGGATTGGGGAAGTGGGGGATTGGGGGATTGGGGGATTGGGGAAGTGGGGGATTGGGGGATTGGGGGATTGGGGGATTGGGGGATTGGGGGATTGGGGGATTGGGGAAGTGGGGAAGTGGCGAGCTTTTTTGCTGTGATCAGTAAACGGTAAAGAGTAATCAGCGAACTGAAAACTCAACTCTGATCAGTGATCACTGATAACTGATCACTGATCACTGAATACTAAACCTGCTGGAAAGGGGGACAAAAAATGCTAGGATTGCCACAGCACAGAGAAAAGTGAAAGAAAGGAATATAGCTTTACATGGAAGAGTTTGACAAGTCAATATCCTTTGATGGCAGGGATATTCGACTAAAAATAGGGCTTTTAGCCCCCCAAGCTGGCGGTAGTGTTCTGATCCAATCGGGAGAAACGGCGGTTTTAGTGACAGCAACCACAGCCAAAGCCAGAGAAGGAGTAGATTTCCTGCCCTTAACCGTTGATTACGAAGAAAGATTATACGCCGCCGGGCGCATCCCGGGAGGATTTTTGCGTCGTGAAGGTCGTCCCCCGGAAAAAGCAATTCTGACCGGTCGTTTGATCGATCGCCCCCTGCGGCCTCTATTCCCCAGTTGGCTACGGGATGATATTCAGGTGGTCGCTACGACCCTCTCGATGGATGAGGAAGTCCCCCCGGATGTTTTGGCCGTTACGGGGGCCTCTGTGGCGGTTTTGTTGGCAGGTATCCCCTTCCAAGGACCGATGGCAGCGGTGCGCGTCGGTTTACTAGGGGATGAATTTATCATCAATCCCACCTACAAGGAAATCCATAACGGAGAATTGGATCTAGTGGTGGCCGGTAGTCCCGAAGGGGTGGTGATGATCGAAGCGGGAGCCAATCAGTTACCAGAACGGGATATTATTGAGGCGATCGATTTTGGTTATGAAGCGGTGCGCGACCTGATCAGCGCTCAACGGGAATTGATCGATCAGTTGGGTATTCCCCTCGTCACCCGAGAAGCGCCGGTAGTAAACGAAACCGTGCATAATTTCCTGAAAGAACAAGCTAAAGAGGAAATTAAACAGATTCTCTGCCAGTTTACCCTCAGCAAAACCGAACGGGATGAGAAATTAGAGGCGATCGAAAATCGGATCAAGGAAACTATAACCGCTCTCCCCGATGAAGATCCCTTAAAATCTCCAACGCTGGAAGAGCCGAAGTTAATCGGTAATCTCTTTAAGGATCTGACCAAAAAACTGATGCGCGCCCAAATTATCGAGGATGGGGTGCGGGTTGATGGTCGTAAACTGGACGAAGTGCGGCCGATTTCTTGCCGGGTAGGAGTTTTACCCCGTCGGGTTCACGGTAGCGGTTTGTTTAATCGCGGTTTAACCCAGGTGCTTTCGATCGCCACCCTAGGCACCCCCGGTGATGCTCAGGATTTGGGGGACGATCTCCATCCCGAAGACGAAAAGCGCTATCTTCATCACTACAATTTCCCACCCTTTTCCGTCGGTGAAACCCGTCCCATGCGTTCTCCCGGCCGTCGAGAAATCGGTCACGGTGCTTTAGCGGAAAGGGCGATCGTGCCTGTCCTTCCCCCCCAGGAGGAATTTCCCTATGTGCTGCGGGTGGTGTCGGAAGTCCTCTCTTCTAATGGTTCCACCTCCATGGGTTCCGTGTGCGGTTCTACCCTGGCGCTGATGGATGCCGGTGTTCCCCTGAAAAAACCCGTTAGCGGTGCGGCCATGGGTTTAATTAAAGAAGGGGAAGAAGTGCGGATTTTGACCGATATCCAGGGTATCGAGGATTTTCTGGGAGATATGGACTTTAAGGTGGCTGGCACTGATTCTGGCATCACCGCTCTCCAGATGGATATGAAAATCCCCGGTTTAACCATGGAAGTGGTGGCCAAGGCGATCGAACAAGCTTTACCGGCCCGCAAACATATCCTAGAGAAGATGTTAGCGACCCTAGAAAAACCCCGCACGGAATTATCTCCCCACGCACCGAGGTTATTGACGATCAAGATCGATCCGGATCTGATCGGGTTAGTCATCGGGCCAGGTGGTAAGACGGTTAAAGGGATTACTGAACAGACCGGCACGAAAATTGATATCGATGACGATGGGACTGTGACTATTTCCTCTACCGATGGGGAACAGGCCGAAAAAGCTAAACGACTGATCTACAATATGACCCGCAAACTCAATGAGGGTGAGGTCTATCTCGGTCGCGTGACTCGCATTATCCAAATCGGCGCTTTTGTGGAAGTTTTGCCAGGGAAAGAGGGAATGATCCATATTTCCCAATTGGCCGAGGGACGCGTCGGTAAGGTGGAAGATGAAGTGGCCGTGGGGGATGAGGTGTTAGTCAAGGTACGGGAGATCGATAGTAAAGGTCGTCTCAATCTCACCCGTCTCGGTATTCATCCCGACGAGGCCGCCGCTGCCCGTAAGGCTGCTACTGTAGTCTAGGTAAATTTTTTGTTCATGGTTAACTCTCGATCGCTCGATCGAGAGTTTTTGTTTAGGGCTTGCTGAATAAATGTGAAATGTAGGCAAGGTAAGGGTTTTGTGGCTTTTCTGGCGAAACAGCTGCAAGATTTTGAGAGAATCGTGCTTCAAAACCTGGCATCTTGAGCGGCGATCGCGTCCTGTAGGGGCGAAGCATTCGGGCAATAACCTATCGGTGAAACCGTAGATTTTCTATCCGAATGCTTCGCCCGTACTTTTTGCCGCAAACCCTACCTAAAAACGGCAATAGAGACGCAAAAACCACGCCTCTATCCCGGTATTTTCCCTAGATATTGTTTCTGACTACCAGCTAGACTTGACCACACCGGGTAAAAGACCTTGGTGGGCCCATTCGCGTAAAACGTTGCGGGATAAACCAAAATCGCGATAGTATCCTCTCGGTCTGCCGGTCGTTAAACAACGGTTGCGGTGACGACTGGGGGCGCTATTGCGGGGTAATTCCTGTAATTTTTGGTGAATTGCCAGTTTTTCTTCAAAATCTTCGGCGGTGCGGAATTGTTCTTTTAGTTCCGCTCTTTTAGCTTCGTATTTTTGTCTGAGACGAGCGCGTTTTTTCTCGCGTTCTACCATCGATTTTTTGGCCATGGGGTTTCTCGAAAAAGATTTAACCTGTAAAGACAGCATCTTCCATTATAACCTGAAACACCGGTGACAAAGGTAACATTTCTTGATATTAATTCTTAAAGTCCTAGTTGAAAATTTTCTATGTCTGAACCGCCTCAATTGCTCCAACAACGTCTTTTTTATCAAGGTCGCGTCTTTCAATTTGAAGTCTCGAAACTGCGTTTACCTAACGGTGTCGAGGGAGAATGGGAATGTGTCCGTCATCCAGGGGGCGCTTTAGCAGTTCCAATCACCAAGGAAGGTCAATTGGTTTTAGTACGTCAGTATCGATTTAGTTTGCAAGCTCGAATTCTGGAATTTCCCGCCGGAACGATTGATGAAGGAGAAGACCCTGCTACGACGGTAAAACGAGAATTAGAGGAAGAAGCGGGCTATCGGGCGCACAATTGGCAATCTTTGGGTAAATTTGCCCTGGCACCGGGTTATTCCGATGAATACATCTATGCTTTTCTGGCCCAGGATCTGGAAAAATTAAGCTTGCCCCCCGCTCAAGATGCCGATGAAGATCTGGAAGTGGTTTTTATGAGTTTTGAGGAAATGGAATCAGCGATCGCCAGGGGAGAATCGATCGATGCTAAAACTATTACTAGCTTCTATCTGGCCCGTTTAGCCGCTATAACTGGACTTCCCAGTTGACAAAAAGCCATAACCTGTACTGTAGGAGGGATTAAGAGAATTTCTGCTGCTCCTTTACTGGGTACAAATCAAGGAAACCCCGAATAAATCTAACGCATGATTGTTGCAGTTCAGTCGGTCGAGTTATCTTAGCAAAACGATAACTTCCCTCTCTAATCGTACATTCTACTGTATTCAAGCAAATCGGCCCTAAGTCCTCCAATAAAGTCCGAAAGTAATATAGTCTAATCCTTCTATCGGTTTTACTAATTCATTGATTTTCTCCTTTGTTAAAATTCCTCGATCTCTTACCCAGACCACATTCTCAATCCCCCAACCTTTTCTGACTTTCTCGATTTGTCTGGCTAAGGTGGCACTATCGGATGTGTTTCCTTCAAAGACTTCTCCCGCTATCGGACAACCCTTAGCTGAACATAGTAAGCCAAAAACTATCTGAGTTTTCCCTTTCTTTTTATCTCGATTGTAACGCCCCTTTAAGAGCCAGTTTCAGATTGTCGATAATATCATCGGGTAATTTTGAGAGGTTGGCCAGGGTTCTTTTTTTGACTTGATCTCCTTCTCGATAGGAATCAGGTCGAAGAACGGCGGGGGGGAATTACGGTTAGGAACTTTTTCTATATACATGACTACCATTCTAGCAAATGGAGAGAGTTCTTGTCTATTAAGAAGTGTTACAAATTACATGGGTGCATTAAGAAAAGTTAATGGGTGCATCCATTGATGGATAAGGGTTTTCTGTTTTTATAGTAGATATGTACCAAGAAAGTTCAGTAATACTAGATCCGTTGAGTATAGGCTACATATCAGGAGAGGCACTCATGCAAGAGGCAAGAGGCAAAACGGAGAATAAATAATCAGTTTTTAATAACCAGATTTAGGATAATACTAGATCCGCTAACTATAGGCTATTTTGGATCAGGTGACGAAACTAGCATTTTCTCCTAATTGAAGCGAAAAAACCCCGCATGACTTCGAGAAATCACCGGGGTTTTTAGGAAGAATAGGGATAGGGAAGGAATTTAACCCTCGGTTTCCTCTCTGGTTTGGATAAACAGAATCAAGAGGAAAACCGTGGGGACTAGGACGAATAGGATACTAGCGATAAAGCCGAGATTATTTACCTGCATGAGTTAACTCCCTTAAGTGACAACGGATTTGCATTAAAGATTAACTCCTAGAATATCATCCCAGAGGGCGTTGCTGATTTGAGAGGGGAAGTGGGGAAGTGGGGAGGTGGGGAAGTGGGGAAGTGGGGAAGTGGGGGAGTGGGGAAGTGGGGGAGTGGGGGAGTGGGGAAGTGGGAGCCTTGGTGGTTATCTTTTCGTCCCCTTGGCCGGCGCGTCTTTAACTGGTACTTTTGGATCGGTGGCGATGATGTGAAGATCGATATTTTTCTGCCAGATCAGGCGCATAAGTTTTTGGGTGAAAGAACCTTTGATTAAATGCTTCCAGCGCGATTGACGGCTCTCCCCGATCACAATCTGGGTGATTCGTTCCCGTTCGGCCACTTCGGCGATCGCTTCGGCCACCTGATAGCTTTTAATCCGTAAGAATTTCCCCTCGAATTCCCGACATAAACGTTCGCAGGTTTCGATATGTAAAGCCTCCTCTTTGGTGAGAAAGCGATCGGGGTTATCGACGAAAATCACAAAAAATTCCGCGTTCATATACCCCGCTATCCGCGCTCCCCGACGCAATAATCGTAAAGAGTTGGGATAGGTGGAAACACAAACTAATACCCGTTCGTGAACGGGACAGGATTGACCGATAAATGTCGAATTACTCGCTTCTTCTTCTACTGTATCAGCCACTTCGCGCAGGGCGAGTTCCCGGAGAGCGATTAAATTGCGCCGTCGAAAGAAATTATTTAAAGATGGTTGGATCTTTTCGGGAGCGTAGATTTTTCCCGCTAATAATCTTTCCTCTAGGGTTTCAGCGGTGACATCTACCACGATCACTTCATCAGCTTCCTCCAAAATTCGATCGGGTATTCGCTCTCGCACCACCACCCCGGTGATTCGGGCGACCAGATCGTTTAAACTCTCGATATGCTGGATATTCACGGTCGAGTAAACATCGATTCCCTGGGATAAAATTATCTCCACGTCCTGAAAGCGTTTCTCTCGCTCCGAACCGGGTGCATTCGTGTGGGCCAATTCATCAATCAGACACAGCTGCGGTGAGCGAGCGATAATTGCTTCCGTATCCATTTCCGAGAGAGTGAATCCCTCTTTCTCTAGGATTTTTCTCGGTACGATTTCCAATCCCTCGGCTTTTTCGGCGGTCTCTTTCCGGCCGTGGGTTTCAAGCAGTCCAATCACCACGTCGGTTCCCTGCTTTCTGAGGCTATACCCCTCCTCCAGCATCTTGTAGGTTTTCCCGACTCCCGGAGCCATCCCGATAAAAATTTTATGTCTTCCCCGTCGCACAATTGTCTCCTTTTTGGCAACTTATACCATTTTTCATAAGTAATGGCAGAGATGGTTAATCGCCCTAACCCCCCACCCCCCTAACCCCCCCGACGTCGGGGGGGTAAGATACCTGCCAAGAATAAAGAAAAATGGTATTACCTTACAGATTAAGATAATTCGATCGTAGCCGGGGGGATTGATGATACTCAATCCTCACCCCCTCTGATACTAAATCTGGTTATTAAAGACTGATTATTTATTCCCCTTTTTGCATGAGTGCATGAGCAGAAAACGGGTTTCTCCGAGAAACCCGTTTTCTGTGCGTATGATACTAAATCCTGTTTAAAAGGTATAGGGGAGGAGCGGAGCGGGGAGAAACAATCCATAACTGGGTTTTTACAGTGGGATTGGAAGTTAATCATATTACTAAAAACGGATTTAGTATGAGAGTGCCTATTGACTAGAGGTAATACCGCGTTGACGTAATTGGTCGATAAAAAATTCCTCTAGGGAAGCACGAGCTAAATTAAGACTAATCAAGCGAGCATCCATACTAGGCAGGGCAGCCAGAAAAGCATCGGGTTCTCCCTGTAATTGTCCCTGCCAACAATTATCGCGCCAATGCAAACCGAGTATCCATTGCTGTAGTTGCTCCTCCCTACCACCTTGAACAATCACCTGATAGACATCAGCACGACCGAGGATTTGATCGAGGGAACCGACACAGAGTAATTCTCCCCGGGCCAACAGGGCAATGCGATCGCAAATTTGTTCCACATCGGAGAGAATATGAGAGTTAAAAAAGATGGTTTTCCCCCGTTGTTTGAGGGATTGAATAATTTCTCGCACCTGATAGCGACCGATAGGGTCTAGTCCCGACATCGGTTCATCGAAAAAGACTAATTCCGGATCATTGATTAATGCTTGAGCTATACCGATCCGTTGCATCATTCCCTTAGAATATTGACGCAATTGCTTTTTCTGGGCAGTTTTGCGGTCTAATCCCACTAAATCCAATAATTCAGGAATGCGTTTTTTCTGCACAGAAGAGGGAATTTGAAAAATGCCGGCGATTAATTGTAGGAATTCCCAGCCGGTGAGATAGTCGTAGTAGTAGGCATTTTCAGGAAGATAGCCGATGCGTTGCCTGACCGAGCGATCGCCAATTGGTTGACCGAGAATCAAGGCCCGTCCGGAAGTGGGTCGGACAATCCCCAAAAGGGTTTTTAAGAGCGTGGTTTTGCCGGCCCCGTTCGGGCCTAATAATCCAAAGGTTTCGCCCTCATGGACAATTAAAGTACAGTTTTTCAAGGATTCGATTTTTTTATTTAACCAGAATCCTGTCCGATAAGTTTTTTGTAAGTTTAACGTCTCTAGCACAGTTTGACGGCTGGTATTCGTCATTGTTTTGGAATCATCTGAGACAGAATACATGGGTCTGATATCCCTTTTCCTACACTTTGCTTTTATTATCCCCAAATTGTCACCAGCAATGTCAACGGTATCAAAATAGCACGATTTTGGAACCCAGAAAAATTCCAACTGGTCTTGAAAAGGGGTATCAGTGCAGTTCCGGGCTATTGCCAGCTTTCTTCTCTGGCATTGGTGTGCATTAGCCGCTAAAATCTCTTAGACAGGTAACTTTGACACTTGAGCGGCAACTGGTACAATAGTGCGAACGCTTAAGGAAACCAGACTCTTAGACAAACACAGCATGAAACAAATCCTCAATAGCCTTAATTCCCTGACAGTGGCCAGTGTCGCCACTATCGCCTTGGCTTACCCTAGCATCGCTCAAGTTAATCTGTCTGTTTATCCCGCTCCTTCCTCGTCGAACGAATCCATAGAATTATACGTTCCCCCGCCAGAAAACAATAACACCAATAATAATACCTGTACTCAATTGATTGGGGCAAATATCGATAAAATTATCGGTCAAGCTCCCAATCAGTGGGGTATATTAATCGAATCTATCGATCGCCAAACGGTTATTTATAGTCATAACGCCGATCGCTATTTTATCCCTGCTTCTAATACAAAGTTATTTACCACGGCTGCCGCTTTACAAGTGATGAACCCGGAAACGACAATTCAAAAAAAATCCCTGCGCGATTGGGTGAATATCACTAATCAGAGAAGTAATAATTTCTACGCTGAAACTCTTTTTCGCTTTATCGGCGGTTCTAAAAGTGTTACTGCCATCTTGGCACAATTGGGCATCAATCCCAGTGGTTTTCGTCTAGCTGATGGTTCGGGATTATCCCGCCATAATAACGCTACTCCCCGCTCGATCGTGGAAATTTTGCGGGTGATGTATTATTCTCCTAATCGCGACACTTTCTATGCTTCCTTACCGGTAGCGGGAATTAGTGGCACCCTGAGAAACCGAATGCGTCAGACGGCCGCTACTGGCACAGTTTACGCTAAAACTGGCACTCTTACCGGTGTGCGGGCCCTATCGGGTTATCTAGAAAACCCCAACCAAGAACCGATGTTATTTAGCATTATCGTTAATAATCAACGGGTTTCTGGACAGGCCCTGGTGAAAGCGATCGATACTATTGTTCTACAGATGACCGAATCTCGTTCCTGTCAAGCTCAGTAAATCTCTCGTAAAAATCCCCAATTGTCCTGATCAGCTGTCCGCGCATTTAAATTGCTTGTGGAGATGAGGCAAGAGTAAAGGTTAATAATAGCCATAATCTGCCTCAGTTTGGGTTTGGGTTTGGGGGGAGAGATATTCAAAATTAGAAGGATCTCGCAGAAAGCGAAAAACTTCTTCTTCGAGACGATGAATTAGATAGGGTTCTATGGAATTAGAATGGCGTAAACAGGCTAAATAGCCTTCAACGTATAGCCGGATCTCATCAAAACGCGAGCCACGGTGCCAAAGATCCACCATGTCATCGGTTAGTCTTTGATAGTAACGAATAGATTGGGTATCTTGGAGCATGGGCAGTAGAACAAAAAAGAGAGAGTGGGGGTAAGTGTTTATCGATAATCGTAGGGAGAATTGCCATTCTCGGTTCCCGATACCTCTATTGTACTCACCAAATCGGCAAAACACAGGCGGGGGTATTTTCAGTGATCAGTAAAGGGTGTGGGGTGTGGGGTGTGGGGTGTGGGGAGAACAAAGCTGCCTTTTGCATGAGTGCATGAGTGCATGAGTGCATGAGTGCCTCCTGCCTTCGTATAGATTATTCGGGGTTTCTTTGTCTTTTTGCCCGTTCAATTTCTGCTTGTAGTTCTGCTATTTGTCGCCTCAATCTTTCGCTTTCGCTATCATGAGCATCAACATTAATTGAGCTTTTAACCCCTGTTTTGGCATAGTTTCCCCGGCGAATTTGACGATAGGATTCCGAGTTAAACCATTGCTGTAGATAATGCACTCTTTCTACGGAAAAAGGATGGGTTAAAAAGGAACCATTACCGCCATTATAAATGAGAAATTTATAAATCTGGTTTAAGTTATCTTGGTCTAATTGTCGGTAGGCTTCCCCTTGGCGAATAAATTCTTCTAAGTTGCATTCATGCAGATATTTTTGACTTCCTCCTGCACATTTCATTAAAGTTCTCAGGACTAAATTTAAATCATCGCTAACTAATAAAGCGGCTCTGTCTGCTGATAATTCTGCTTTTCTTCGCCATTCATAAAAGGCATAAACTAGACCGGTAGTAATGGCTTTTCCTAGTCCTAATGTGATGCCCCCAAGGAAATTAGCCGCCCCCATCACCCAAAAAGACATTTGAATTAAAATACTATGATCGCATTTTAAATGACCTAATTCGTGGGCAAGAATTACCCTAATTTCTTCTTCATCTAATAGGTCTAAAAGGGCAGTATTAAAGACAATGTAGGGATGTTCCGAACCCAAAGAATAGGCATTCGCTGAAGGGTTTTGACTGACATAAAGATTCGGTTCTGGGGACATATCTAAATCCCGCAGACATTGGCGATATATACCGTATAAAGTGGCGTATTGACGCGGGCCGACTTTTAGATCATTGCCCATTAATAAAATTTGCTGGGGACGTTCATAGAGATATTCGGAAAAACTTTTCGCTAATAAGTCAAACCCCGGAACTGATCTTAAGGCCTGTTCAGCTTGCTGATCTAGGGGATGTTTAAACGCTTGACTGGAGATATCAGGATAAGTTGGCATATTTTTTCAAGGAAAAAGGGGAAAGGGAAAAATGATAATTCAGTCGTTAGTCAGAAATAAACGGGCATTAATTGCCAAGTTTGTTAGATTGTCTTGTCAACTTTTTCGAGGCAACCTATGGCATTATAGTCAGTAATTCCTTATAGAAAAAGTTGGCGTTTATCAAATCAGTAATGCCTCTCAATAGGTTTTTAATTCTGCAAAATTGCGGATTCTAGAGTTTATTTGGTTGCGGTGACATAGAATAGACCTGTGGTGGAAATGAGCTTTTTTCTTGTTAACTATCCTTGGCAACAATTCCTAGATTTGATAACAAAGCTTGTAGGTTAGTTTGCACGGTAGCGGGTTGGTATCTCTTAATAGTTTCTAGGGAATTATCAGCGAGTTTTTGCCACAATTCCCTATGATCATAGAGTTCGATCACCGCTTGGGCAAATTCCTCGGCAGTATCGGCAATTAAAACATCTTGGTGGTCAATTAATCCCATACCTTCGGCACCAATTTTTGTGGTAATAGTGGGTAATCCTAGGGAAAGACTTTGACCAATTTTACCCTTCATTCCCGCACCAAATCGCAGGGGGGCAACAAAAACGCGACTCTTTTGGAAATAGGGTTCTACTTCGGGAACATAACCGGTAACAATCACTTGATCATTGGCTAATTCTTTCACTTCATCCTTGAGGTTACTTCCCAATAAATTAACGGTAATATCGGGACGGGATGCCCAAACTAAGGGCATAATTTCTAAACATAACCACTTAACTGCATCAATATTAGGAGGGTGATTGTAGCTACCAATAAATACTAAACCGGCTCGCTGGTCAAAGGCAACTTTTTCTGACAGGGAAATTTCTTCATGGATATTGGGGATTACCCAAACATTTTTTACTCCTAAAGAGGATAATACCTGCTTTTCGTCTTCGGTTACTACTACGGTTGCTTCCGCTTGATTAGCATAGTTTAACTCTAATTTCTGATAGGTTTGCCAACTCCAGCTAGTATTTTGGTAACTGGGATCGAGATAGTCTTTTTGTCGTTTTAAACGTAGAAAATGCAGGTCAATTGTATCATAAATAATTGGTGCTTTTGTTTTTAAGCGAATTAAATCCATATACTTATCACACAATTCGGGACGACACAACCAAACTCCATCTATCAGAGGTAAATATTTGATTAATTTTTCTTCTAGATTATATCTTTGCGCTGTGCCATAAATAACTTCAATTCCCATTTGTTGCAGGACGGAAGTATAGGGTTGTTCAGGATAGCCATTATCGGGAAAGAAAATGACTGAATAGCCTAAATTGAGCAGTAGCTTAAGAATATTTAATAAACGCACACAGCCGGATTCTCGATCGTATAGTGGAACGTAGGAATCAATGACTAAAATTGTCGGTTTTCCTTGTAAACGTCGGGCAGCTTTGGGTACATTATTAGCATCGTTATCTAGGTGTTTGGTTAATACCTTTGACCATTTTTCTCGAAACTTGGTTTGATTAATAACTTGATATTGTTTGATCCCGCTGGAAAGGTCTGTTCCCGAAGTGATTCCTTCGTAGTGAATGACGTTAGATTGGGGTTGATAGAGGACTTGATAACCCAATTCTCGGATGGCAAAACATAAGTCTGTATCTTCGTAATACGCGGGGATAAAGTCTTGACAAAAACCACCTAATTGCTTAAATAAATCTGTAGGAACTAATAAACTTGCTCCCGAACAATAGTCCACGGGACGGACATAATTATATTCCGGTTCCTCGGGACTATCTAAGCGTCCATAATTCCAACCATCGGCAGAATTCCAGATAATTCCCCCCGCTTCTTGTTGTTTACCATTAGCATAAATTAACTTAGAACCCACCGCACCAACTTGGGGATTATTGACGATTAATTTTACTAAACTTTCTAGACAATTTTCTAGAATTCTAGTATCGTTATTGAGAAAATATAGGTATTGACCTTTTGCTTGACTAGCCCCATAATTACAGGAACGAATAAAACCAGAGTTTTCTGTATTAGTTAATACTTTAATTCCTTTAACTAAAGTTGCTAATTGTTCTAAGGTTTCATCGCTGGAAGCATCATTAACAATGATTATTTCATAAGCTAAATCAGAACTTAGGTTAACACTCAAGGATTCGAGACAGTTAAAGGTGTAGGCAAATTGGTTATAAACAGGAATAATAATCGAGACTAAAGGATCATCACTACTGGCAATTTCTAGGGGTCGCGGTTCAGCTAATTTAGCACTTTCGATCACCTGTTCTTCAAATTCAGAGGAACTCTTTCCTGTGAGAATTTTAATAATTTTTCGTTTCGTCTTTTTGATTGCTGGTTTCCATCCTTCTTCTTGGAGACTAAAGACAAATTTTTTGAGCAGTTTTTTAACTTTAAAAATAATCATTACTACCATAGTTCTTCCTCTAGAGAAAACCAATCTTGTGCTAAATTTAAATCTCTTTCTGCTCTAACAATAGCTCCTTCCTTTAATTGTTGCTTGAGGTAGTTTCTCTGTTGTTCCATAATATATAATTTAATCGCTTCATGAATTAAATTATTATATTCTTTTTCAGGATAATCACTACTTGCCAACCATCGATCGAGAAGTTGCATGGTATCTTCAGGGAGACTTATCTGAAGTTGTCTGGCCATTTTGTCTTTCCTAACTATATCTAGACAATAACAATTATAAACCCCTAGAGCGATTTTAGTTGCTGTCGGGATAAATTCTCGGGGCTGCGGCGATTAATTTTTGAGTGTAGGGGTGTTGGGGATGGCTAAAAATCTGTTCAGTGTCACCCATTTCAACAATTTTACCCGCAGTCATCACCGCAATTCGATCGCAGAGGAATCTCGCTAACCAAAGATCATGAGTTATAAATAAATAAGTGAGATTAAATAACTTTTGTAACTCTAACATTAACTCTAAAACCTGTGTCTGAACACTAGCATCGAGCATACTAACCGGTTCATCACAAATAACTAATTCTGGACGAGTAATTAAAGCGCGAGCAATGGCTACCCTTTGCTGTTGTCCCCCCGATAACTCCCTAGGATAGCGTCGATAAAATTCCTCTACCGGTGTCAAACCGACTCGATCTAACATTGTTAAAACCTGTTTTTTAGCCGTTTCTAGATTAACTTTTTGATGGATAAAAAGCGGATCGGCGATACTTTCTCCCACCGTCATTAAAGGATTGAGACAAGCGAGGGGATCCTGAAAAATCATCTGCATTAAGCGCCGTTTTGGACGCATTTTTTCCGCCGACAAAGGGGTTAAATCTTCTCCTAAAAATTCCACTTTTCCCCCGGTGGGTTTAATTAACTGTAATAGGGTTCGCGATAGGGTACTTTTCCCACACCCCGACTCCCCAACTAAACCGAATATTTCCCCTCGATACAGTTCAAAATTGACTTCATCCACCGCTTTAATAAATTTCTTTTCTTTCTTGAAAAAACTATCTAAAAAGTTACCTTCTAGGGTATAATACTGTTTTAAATTATCCACCTTTAACACCGTTTCTTTGCCTTGAATTGCTGTGGATTTTTCCTCCCGTAGCTGTAGGTGTAAAGCGGCGGCCAAAAGAGAACGAGTGTAGGGATGTTGAGGCGCTTTAAAAACTGTTTTTACCGCTCCCGATTCGACAATTTTGCCCCCCTGCATCACCGCTAATTGATCGCAATATTCTCCCACCATCGCTAAATCATGGGAAATTAACAATAATCCCATCTGTTCCTCGCTACATAAACGCTTTAATTCCCGCAGAATTTCCGCCGAAACCGTCACATCTAAACTGGTGGTGGGTTCATCGGCAATAATTAACTTAGGGTTTAATAATAAAGCTAAAGCAATGGCCACTCTTTGCCGCATTCCCCCGCTAAATTCGTGAGGATATTGGGACCAACGATTAGCGGGAATTTTTACTTTTTCTAGGACAGTACAAGCTTGAATTTTAGCGTCACTATAGGTTAAATCTCGTCGATGAGCTTGCAAAGTTTCCAGACAATGATCGCCAATAGTCATCAGCGGATCTAGTCGCGTCATCGGATCTTGAAACACTAATCCCACATCTTCCCCGCGAAACTTTTCTAACTGTTTGCTAGATAAAGATAAAAGCGATCGCCCTTCAAAGGTAATCTCACCTTCCACGTGAGTGCGATTGGGTAATAACCTTAAAATAGCCTTACCGATGGTCGATTTTCCACAACCAGATTCACCCACTAATCCCAGAGTTTCCCCTTTGCCTATACTAAAAGACACCCCATCGATCGCCCAAGCGGGAGAACTTAATTCTGTCGGGTAGGCAATTTTTAGGTCTTTAATTTCCAACATGACGCGATCGGTAACGATAAAAGTTAGGACTTAGGGTCAAGTATGCCACACAAACGGCGATCGAGCATTTAATTGCTAATCGACAACTGCCCCTAACAAAACCCGACAATACCCCTTTAAAGTCGCCACTCGATCGCTAATTATCTGTAAACGTTTCTCCCGTCCTTGCCGCGCCGAGGCCAAAAATAACCAATCCGTCTCCAGCAATCGCCACGATCGATATAGTTCCGTCTGGAGCGCGCGCCAACGATTAGCCACCTCTGGGCTGAAATTGTCATCATTTAGTGACAATATCTCCCCTTCTAGACAGGTTTGTAAAGCTTGAAAAGATTGTAACCCCGTGGAAGCATCCCCATCCAGAAGGGCAAGACTGAAATCCTCCAGTTTTCTTAACAAAGATTTGTAAGCTTGATGGTAATTTGTCGGTAGCATCCAATACAAAGCGCGTTAGAATTTGTTACATAAGATTAACGATTTGCCGTCACGGTTGCAAGTCCTCCTCCTGACCAGAGACAAAAACTTAAAAGAATCCCGCCCTTTTCGCCGATCGATCCGATTCCAGTGTTAGAGAGTTAAGTAATCTGGCATCGCTTCGGCCTAATAATTTTCTAGTTATCCCTCTCCACCACCCCTATTATCCCCCCGATCTAACCATGAACGCCATCACTGCCATCCAACCAGAAACCCTCACCGTCCTTCCCCGGGCCACGGAACCGAAAAAAGCGTTAGTTTTACCCGATTGGCTGCAAGAATGTCTGATTACCTACGAAAACGACCCCCAGAATCCCGATATCGATTTAATCTGTCGGGCCTTTAATTTCGCCCACAAACTCCACGAGGGCCAGTATCGCAAATCCGGGGAACCCTATATCGCCCATCCCATAGCTGTAGCGGGATTACTGCGGGATCTGGGGGGTGATGGGGCAATGATCGCGGCGGGATTCCTTCACGATGTGGTGGAAGATACGGAAGTCACCCCCGAAGAAATCGAGGCTAGATTCGGTGTTGAGGTGCGTAATTTGGTGGAAGCGGTGACAAAACTCTCCAAATTCAACTTTTCTAGCAAAACTGAACGGCAAGCGGAGAATTTTCGCCGAATGTTCCTGGCGATGGCTCAAGATATCCGCGTCATCGTGGTCAAATTAGCCGATCGCCTGCACAATATGCAAACCCTCGAACACCTCAACCCGCAACAGCAGCAACGCATCGCCCTCGAAACTAGAGAAATCTTTGCTCCCCTGGCTAACCGTTTAGGGATTGGCAGATTTAAATGGGAATTAGAGGATTTATGCTTTAAATACCTCGAACCCGATGCTTATCGCGCCGTGCAGTTATTGGTGTCGGAAAAACGCATCGATCGAGAGGCCCGCATCGAAACCGTTATTAACACATTGCGGGAAAAATTGCAAGAAATTGGCATAAAAGTTCTTGATTTACAGGGTCGCCCCAAACATCTCTACGGCATCTATCATAAAATGCACAATCAGGGCAAAGAATTCGAGCAGATTTATGATATAGCCGCCGTCCGCATTATCGTCGAAACTAAAGAGGAATGTTATCGTTGTTTAGCCGTAGTTCACGACCAATTTACTCCGATTCCTAACCGTTTTAAAGACTATATCGGTTTACCAAAAGCTAACCGTTATCAATCCCTCCATACCACCGTTGTTGGTTTAAATGCCCGTCCCCTAGAAGTGCAGATTCGCACCCTAGAAATGCACCATGTTGCTGAATACGGGATTGCAGCCCATTGGAAGTATAAAGAAACCGGTTCTAGTCAGACAACTTTAACCGCCGAGGATGAAAAATTCGCTTGGCTGCGTAATCTGCTTGACTGGCAAAAAGACCTTAAAGATGGCCAAGAATACATGGATGGTCTGAAAAATAATTTCTTTGAAGAAGATATCTATGTTTTCACCCCCAAAGGTGATGTGGTAGCCCTGGCCCAAGGCGCAACACCGGTAGATTTTGCCTATCATATTCATAGCGAAGTAGGTAATCAGATGAAAGGGGCAAGAATTAATGGTAAATGGTCAGTTCTTGATGCTCCCTTGCAAAATGGTGATCTGGTGGAAATTCTCACCAGCAAGCATAGTCACCCTAGTTTAGATTGGTTAAATTTTGTCGTTACTCCTAGCGCCAGAAATCGCATCCGGCAATGGTACAAAAAATCGCGACGAGAAGAAAATATTAGCCGTGGTCGTGATTTATTAGAGAAAGAATTGGGTAAAACTGGCTTCGATGCCCTGCTGAAATCGGAACGAATGCAATCCGTGGCTAAACAGTGCAATTATGTGGCAGTAGAGGATTTATTGGCGGCTTTGGGTTACGGCGAAGTTACCCTAAAAAATGTGGTTAATCGTCTGCAAGAAACAGTTAAAAATCAACAGGAAATTTTAACGGTCAAAAATCCGCCCGATGTCCTAACTGATTCCCAATTGATTCTACCACCTTCTCCCGTTCAAAGGGCTTTACCCGTTAGTAAATCACCGATCGCCGGTGTGGAGGGATTAGTCTATCGTTTAGCCGGTTGTTGTTGTCCTTTACCCGGGGAAAATATTACCGGTATAGTTGCCCACGCGGGGGAAGGCATTGTTATTCACCGTCAGGGCTGCTCGAATGTGGAAAAAGCCGAAGCTGAACGCTTAATTCCTGTTAGTTGGAACCCTATAGATGACCAGGGACGTTATCCAACTTATCCGGTAAATATTCAGATTGAAGTGATCGATCGCGTCGGGGTTTTAAAAGATATTCTCTCTCGTTTAAGTGACCAAAATATTAACGTTCGCAATGCCGGAGTTAAGACTAATTTCGGCAAACCCGCTTTAATTTCCCTGAAAATTGAAGTAAAAGACCTGCAACAATTTGAACGCTGTGTTAGTCAAATTAAGCTGATGAGTGATATTTTAAACGTTCGTCGCATCAGTCAGGTGAAAAGCGATCGAGAGTAAGTTAAACCTAAAATTTCTGCTCCTATCCCCCAAACGCTGGACTGCCTTAGCTTTTGAAGTGCGATGCTGACACTGACTAAAACCACGAGGGCAATATCGGCACTTTTCGTCACCGAACAACGTAGGATCGATAATTAATCTGAGCGCAAAAATCCCTATGTTATTATCCCTACTCTCAGTCATCAGTTTTCTGATTAGTTTTCTGGTGGTTGCCCTGATTAAACAACGTTTTAGTCAACAATTGTTAGATATTCCCAATGAGCGTAGCAGCCATAGTCAACCCACACCTAGAGGAGGTGGACTCGGTTTTGTCGTCGCTTTTGCTCTGACCAGCAGCCTCAGTTATTTTCTCGTTCCTCCTTCCCTACCTCTTATTCCCCTGTGGCTGTCTCTGACTCCTTTAATTATTATCGGCCTTCTCGATGATCGTCGCGGTATTCCCTCTAGTATTCGCTATTTAGTGCAGTTATCCTCCGCTAGTATTGCGGTCACTTTTTTCGGTGCTTTTCCCCAATCTTGGCTATTAGATTTGGGTTTTGGCGGCAAAATTTTAGCTATTATTCTCACAATTATCGGCCTGACTGCGATCATTAACTTTTATAATTTTATGGATGGTCTTGATGGCTTGGTGGCTGGCTGTACGGCGGTACAATTAGGATTTCTCGCTCTCTATTTTCAGCAACCAATTTTATGGCTTTTAGTGGCAGCTTTAGGTGGTTTTCTCCTCTGGAATTGGTCGCCAGCCAAAATTTTTATGGGCGATGTGGGTAGCACCAGTCTAGGGGCAATTGTCGCTATGGTTTTACTTAATAACCAGGGCGATCAAAGTCAAGCTTGGTCAGCTTTAACTATCACTTTTCCTCTGATTGGTGATGCTATTTATACCCTGATTTGTCGATTATTCAGAAAGGAAAATATCTTCCAATCTCACCGCAGTCACCTTTATCAAAGATTACAAAAATCAGGCTTGTCTCATTCACAAGTAGCGATTATTTATATGGGGGTAACTCTCCTGATTGCTATTAGTGTTAACTACTTAGGAAACCTAGGAGCATGGCTGAGTTTACCTCTGATTCTAGGATTAATTGTTCTCGGAGAAACTTATCTGAATAGGAGAGTTAGCGAGCATAATTTAGCAGTGACAAGAAAAGAATAATTTTTTATTGCTATGGCTCCTGGAGTGAAATCAAGAGAATGTTATACTAAATCCTCTTGAAAGATTATAGGAAACGGGGGGTAAGGAGCAGAAGTAATCACTCAAATAGTTATTAGCGAAAGTCTTTTATTTTACTCAAAAACCGATGGTTTTAATCTGGCAAAAACTGAGCTATTTATCTATTATCCCTCCTAACCAAGAGAAAAGAAAAAATTAATATTTATCGGCCATGGTTAGCTGATATGATTAGGGAGATGACTATCATTCCAAAGTCAATGAGCGCAAGAACATTATTCGATAAAGTCTGGGACGCACACACGGTTAAGATTCTTCCCAGTGGACAGACACAATTATTTATCGGACTGCATCTAGTGCATGAAGTCACCAGTCCGCAAGCTTTTTCGATGCTAAGAGAAAGGGGTTTAAAAGTATTATTTCCCAGACGGACTATTGCCACCGTCGATCACATCGTCCCCACCGAAAATCAGGCGCGTCCTTTCCTTGACGATTTGGCCGAGGAAATGATCCGGGCGATCGAAACTAATGTTCAAACCAATCATATTCCTTTCTATGGCATCGGTTCCGGCAATCAGGGCATAGTTCATGTGATCGCTCCTGAACAGGGTCTAACCCAACCCGGGATGACGATCGCCTGTGGTGATTCCCACACCTCCACCCATGGCGCTTTTGGGGCGATCGCTTTTGGCATCGGCACTTCCCAAGTACGCGATGTTCTTGCTACCCAAACCCTATCCCTATCGAAATTAAAAGTGCGTCGAGTGGAGGTAAACGGCGATTTAAACCCCGGGGTCTATGCTAAAGATGTAATTCTCCATATTATCCGTCAATTGGGCGTAAAAGGCGGTGTTGGTTACGCCTACGAGTATGGTGGTAGTACAATTGAACGGATGTCCATGGAAGAAAGGATGACCATTTGTAACATGGCGATCGAAGGTGGGGCCCGATGTGGTTATATCAACCCCGATCAAATCACCTACGATTACCTCAAAGGTCGTGATTTTGCGCCTAAAGACTGGGAAAGTGCGGTTAATTGGTGGGAAAGCATCAAAAGCGATACCGATGCGGTTTATGACGATGTGGTGGTCTTTGATGCCGGTGAAATCGAACCCACCGTTACTTGGGGGATCACTCCGGGCCAAGGAATCGGGGTTAACGAAGTCATTCCCACTCCCGATAGTTTACCAGCCAGTGAAAGAGCGATCGCAGAGGAAGCCTATCAATACATGAAACTCACCCCCGGCACCCCGATTAAAGGCACAAAAATCGATGTCTGCTTCGTCGGTAGCTGTACTAACGGCCGGATCAGTGATCTGCGCGAAGCGGCCAAATTTGCCCAAGGTCATCGTGTTGCCCCCCATGTGAAAGCTTTTATCGTCCCCGGTTCCGAAAGAGTCAAAAAACAAGCGGAAGCAGAAGGATTAGACCAAATTTTCCTAGCATCGGGCTTTGAATGGCGCGAAGCAGGCTGTTCTATGTGTTTAGCCATGAATCCCGATAAATTGCAGGGAGATCAGATCAGCGCCTCCTCCTCCAATCGTAATTTTAAAGGTCGTCAAGGTTCCGCTTCCGGTCGTACTTTGTTGATGAGTCCGGCGATGGTGGTAGCGGCAGCAATTAAAGGGGAAGTCACCGATCCCAGGGAGTTGTTAAATTAAATAGGGTTTGCGGCAAAAAGTTTGTTGCTGGAGTCAGGAGATAGGGTGATAGGGTTTTGGGGTGATAGGGTTTTGGGGTGATAGGGTGATGAGACAGCTTCCCCACTTCCCCACTTCCCCACTTACCCACTTCCCCACTTCCCCACTTCCCCACTTCCCCACTTCCCCACTTCCCCACTTCCCCACTCCCCCACCTCCCCACTTCCCTCTCCCTTCTCTACAATAATTACTCGCAGCCAGAAATACATTAGGTTCGTATCATACTTTGTGCTTTTTGTCAAAAAAACTTTTTTTTTGCAATAAAACTACATAAAAAAAAGATCATCGTTGTGGGTGAAATTGACTGATTTACCCGTCTTAATTAGGATCACCTTCTAGGTGTGGCAAGGGTTTCAA
>NZ_JAPZSR010000400.1:0-1186 GCF_027531875.1 Microcystis sp. LE19-84.1B
AATAATAGAGGTGGTGCGTTACGGCGGATTGTTAATTTTGGTTTTTTGACGGAATTGATAGTCGCCTAACGCACCCTACAAGCTGTATTAAGATTAAACTAATACAAGTATATCAGAGGCGGTAAGAGTGGGTTTAGAACTAAGAGTTGCAATTTGAATAGCTGCTAGTGTACCTGTCCCGTCCCCATCAAAGAATAGTCCTCCAGTGATTGTATTATAAATAAAGCGATTGCTGGCATTTAATGCAGTTGTTCCTAACACAAATTGAGCAGATGTAAGGGGAACTCCTGCGGCTAAACCACCGCCAAAACCCGCAGCAGAGACAGCAATTTTATCCCCCTGACTGGAGAGGAAATCAGTAATTGTGTCAATTCCTTCATTGGGGTTGTTGAAGGTGAATTGATCGCCACCTGCACCCCCTGTTAGGGTATCATTACCTAGGCCACCAATTAGAGTATCATTGTCCGCAGTACCGGTGAGAATATCATCGTTTGATGACCCGATAATGAGTAAGGGATTACCAATCTTATTATCACCATTAAAGTCTTGTTGGAAGTTGGTTTCTTGGGTGAAAGCTTCTGGAGAGTTTAATCCCCACCATCCAGTGGAAGATTGCCAATTCCAGTTACTATCTAAACTCCACAGATGCAGATAATTACCATCGTTATATTTCCAGAGGACTTGATTGACTCCATTAACGGTTTCTGCGGCTAGAGTTTGCCAACCTGGATAGATATTTGTGGTAATCTGAGTCCCCCCAATTTTAATGGCGATGGGGTTATTATTACCAATTTGAGCGTAAAGTTTGTTAGTTGCGTCTTTGACTAATTTGGTGTTACCGAAAGCTTCGATGGGGGTGTAGGGATTACCAATCTTATTATCACCGTTAAAGTCTTGTTGGAAGTTGGTTTCTTGGGTGAAAGCTTCTGGGGAATTTAATCCCCACCATCCAGTGGAAGATTGCCAGTTCCAGTTATTATCTAAAGTCCACAGATGCAGATAATTACCATCGTTATATTTCCATAAGACTTGATTGACTCCATTAACGGTTTCTGCTGCTAAAGTTTGCCAACCTGGGTAGATATTTGTGGTAATTTGAGTCCCCCCATTTTTGATGGCGATGGGGTTATTATTACCAATTTGAGCATAAAGTTTATTAGTCGCGTCTTTGACTAATTTGGTGTTA
>NZ_JAPZSR010000156.1:0-2855 GCF_027531875.1 Microcystis sp. LE19-84.1B
AAATGGGGCGAAAGTCTGTGGACTCTGTGTAAGACAGTACATGGTTTTTTAACTGTGGTATGCGACGGTGGTGGAAGCAGAAACTTAAATCGTGAGGTTTAGGAATCGCCGCACTTTTAGGGCGGCGAGGATGTCAACGGCTGCCCCCAATCAAAACAAATTTGCGACGTTAAGTTGCGATAATATGGTTTTGCAAGTTGTTGCATTTAGATACCCTATGACAGCGACCCCTTCCAACGATTTATCTGCCTGGGAGCGGCTAGAACAAGGCAGACAAGCAAAAGCAAACAACGGTGGTTATGCTGGCTACGGCTCCCCTGCCTTTGGACAACGATCGATCGATGGGGAATTAGTGGATGATCCGGAAGAGTGCCGGGTCATTGAACTGATTCGCCGTCATCACAAATCAGGGAAATCCTTGCAGAAGATCGCCGATTGGCTTAATGAACAGGGCTACACCACCAAACGCGGTTTACTATGGCAGCGTATTTCCGTAAAGCGAGTGCTTGATCGACTATATGGAAAGGTGTCCAGAATTTCCGGAGTAACCCCTCAGTCCGAGCATAACTCGGAAGGACTCACCCCAGCGTCTGGTGATGCCGCTCCTGAAACCATTAGAGGCTGAATAACCTCTAAATAAAAAGTTTCAGGCTTTAGCCTGTTACATCCCTCTATGATACACCGAAGTGGGTCTAAAATCTTTACGAGTTTAATAAAAATTGTAACAAAACGTTACATCTTTTAGGAAAAAGTTAAATGACGCTACACTTTGAGATAGTTTTAGAACGGGTTTTGGCAACTCTGAGAGTCTGGGTTCTTTGCCCAGTGGCTGTTCTGTCTATCTTGTCCTTTGCGATCGCAGGATGGTGCTGATGTCCCTCGATACACCTCTGAGTTGGGCCCCGGATCTGGAAAAGGCGATCAATCGCCAACCCTTGACGGTGCCGCCAACCACTTCCCTGGCAGATGCGATCGCCATGATCGGTCAGGCCCATAGTCGTCTGTGTTTACTCACCGATGACCTATCCCCTCTAGCTGCTCCGGCCGGAGAGGTGCGTGTTAGCTGTCTGCTGGTGGTGCAAGGGCAAGAGCTATTAGGAATTTTGACAGAACGGGATGTGGTGCGACTCACCGCTCAAGGAATTAACCTGACCGAGACAACCGTTGCCGATGTGATGGTGCATCCCCTGATCACGTTACCCCAGCAATCTGCTCAAGACATTTTTGCTGCCCTATTTTTGTTTCGGCGCTACCGCATTCGCCATTTGCCGATTGTGGATGACCAAGGACAGTTAATCGGGGTGATTTCCCATGAAAGTATTCGCCAGATATTGCGTCCGGCCAATCTGTTGCGGTTTCGTCGCGTATCGGATGTGATGACCACTCAAGTGGTACAGGCCTCACTCACCGCCACAGTCTTGCAATTGGCCCAGTTAATGGCCGAACATCGTGTCAGTTGTGTGGTGATCACCCAGAGAAATTCCGAAGACAATGACTACCCCGTTGGTATTGTGACAGAGCGAGATCTTGTCCAGTTTCAAGCAGTTCAAATCGATCTGCACAAAACTAAGGCCCAGACGGTGATGAGTACGCCGTTATTTCTTCTCAACCCGGAGGATTCCCTGTGGACGGCCCATCAGGAAATGCAAAAACGGCGGGTGGGGCGTTTGGTGGTTTCTTGGAACTGGGGTCGGGGGTTGGGTATTGTTACACAAACCAGTCTGTTAAGGGTTTTTGACCCGATGGAAATGTATGGGGTGATTGAAAATTTACAACAAACAATTCAACAGCTAGAGTCCGAGCGATCGCCCTCCCTTCCTTCTCCACCAGCGGACTTATTACTTCAACCAACTTGTGACCGATCAGAAAAAGAGATTGCTGGCGATCGCGAATTATTACTAGCCTTGCTGGACAATGCTTACAAAGACGTAAAGTATATGTTGACTAACTTAGATATTGTCGTCGAGCAGCGGCGATCTTTGCTTCAATCTGTTCTAGAGAAGCTTGAGTACCTCGGTCGTGAAATTAGCTCTTAGTAAGCTGTTCGGATCTCTTAGGTTTGGTGGGTAAAATGTATTCAAAAGATACATTCCTCCTAGCGAGGGGGTGGAAGGAACCACAAAGACACAGAGGACACAAAGATTGATCGATCATAGAGTAAGTTAAACTTATCACACAGAACCTAGAAGAGTCCATATCAGGACAGACAAGAGGCAAAAGGGGTAATAAATAATCAGTCTTTAATAACAGGATTTGGTATTACTACCCGGTGAGGAAAAAAATCGATCCGCCTCAAAACTCTGGCAAAATTTCACTTTTTTTAGTACAATGACCAAAAGTTAATTTACCCCTTGCCGAAAAATGTTAAAAATTCCTAACAAAGCCGCCCTCTTAGCGGCTGCAGCCTTGCTTTCCTTGCCCAGCTTGCCCATTAAGCCTGTTTTAGCCGAAGCACCCAGTCTAGGAAATGGCATTCTCTGCGTTGCTAGGGGGAAGACAGACAAAGGAACGAAAATCTATTTTTATACCTCTGTCATTGATAACGCATCGATCCAGAGAAAACGGCCCGTTGCCGTAACCATAGTGGAATCAGTGACAGACATTGCCGAAGGAGAGGTGGTGGTTATCGACAAAGAACATCAATCTATCACGATTGATGCCTTTGGAGCGGCCACTCCCCCACAAATGCAACCCGTGGGTCTTGCTCTAACAACCTATACTTTGCACGGCTACAACTTGCATTTTTTACTCAAGGACAATAATATAGTTTAAGAGTCATAATTAGAAGCAAAGCACTCATTAAAAACATGATTAACCTAGAATTCACGGAAGAAGAAAAGAACTCACTGTATTAT